>SVRJ01000007.1 GCA_015064885.1 Oscillospiraceae bacterium | reverse complement strand
AAGAGAAACGAGAGCAATGAGTGCAAGTCCGCTTGCTACAGCAGATCCGCATCCGCCTTCAGACTTGGGAGCTGCTGTTGTAGCAGCAGGAGCCTTTGTTGTTGCAGCGGGAGCCTTTGTTGTAACTTCGGGTGTAGGTGTTGTATCAGGAGCCTTTGTTGTCTCCTTGGGAGTTGTGGGAGCTGCAGTTGTTGTTTCGGGCGCAACATAGATATAATACGTTCTTGCATAGGTAGGATAGTCAGCCTTTGCGGAAACGGTATCACCCTTATAGATGTTAACGTCCTTAACGATCATGGGGGTGTTTTCCTTAAAATGATAAAGATATACAGAGAATCCGAGGTTGTCGGAAATACCCTTAACATCATCTTCGGAAAGGTCGATAACATCGAGGAAGTAATCATTAACAAAAACAGAGTAAGAATAATCTTCAACAAGGAAAGTTACGTCGAGGAATGTTCCCCCTTCAACGATGATGGGGTCGAATTCCTTGTATCCGGTGGTGTCGAATCTGTGTCTGCCTGCGATCCTGGAACCGTCTTTCATAGCTCCAAGGTCGCCATACTCGTCAAATCGACCGTATATACCGTACATAACCGATGAATATTTGTTATCAAGGTTGGTAGCATCTGTTCCCTTCAGCTCTTCTTTCTTAGCGTCTGCAGGAAAGTTGAAATATACACCTCCTCGTGTTGCCGGGAGCATAAGCTTCATAGTTATAGTGTATGTTTTGTTCTCTCCCCAAGTAAGTCCGTCGATCTCACCTCCGTATCGGAAGGCTCCGGATTCAATCCCCGGCTTATAAAATGCAAGCGTTCTTCCGTTATCCGAAATGACAACAGCTTTCTCAAGTACTGCATCTGCGGGTCTTTGCGCCATAAAGATCGTAGGCGTATAAACTCCGGTCGTCTCACCGAATTTGACTTCATAAAGGAGGTCGCCGTCCTTTGCATCCTCATACGTAGATATAAGAGTATTAGAAGATGCCTCTGTGGGAACAAAGCCGAACACAGACGCAAGAATAACGAACGTAAGAGCTAAAGACAAAGCTTTCTTCATTGTTTCTTCTCCTTTCATATATGTCTTCTTGTTTTTAATTATAACATAAAAGCATGTGTTTGTCAATAGCACGTATAAAAAAACGACGCACCCGAGGGTGCGCCGCCTGATGTTCTGTAATTCAAAGATTATTTCTGCTTCTTTTTAACAGCAACACCTGCAAGAGAAACGAGAGCAATGAGTGCAAGTCCGCTTGCTACAGCAGATCCGCATCCGCCTTCAGACTTGGGAGCTGCTGTTGTAGCAGCAGGAGCCTTTGTTGTTGCAGCGGGAGCCTTTGTTGTAACTGCGGGTGTAGGTGTTGTATCAGGAGCCTTTGTTGTCTCCTTGGGAGTTGTGGGAGCTGCAGTTGTTGTTACGGGCGCAACATAGTGAGGATACTTGCTTGCATAGGTAGGATAGTCAGCCTTTGCGGAAACTGTATCACCCTTATAGATGTTAACGTCCTTAACGATCATAGGAGTATTCTCCTTGATGTGCCAGAGGTATACCGAGAAACCGAGGTCGTCAGCAACGCCCTTGATATCTTCTTCGGGAATATGGATAACGTCAAGGAACATATTCTCTACAAATACTGCATAAGAATAACCCTCGATAAGGAACTTAACGTCAAGGAAGGTTCCATCTTCAACTATTATCTGATCGAATTCCTTATATCCTGCGGTATCGAATCTGAAGTCACCGGCAACTCTTCCGCCGCTCTTCATAGCACCGAGGTCGCCCTCAGCTGTGAAACGGCCGTAGATACCGTACATAACAGCGTTATAAGTATTATCAAGACCTGTACCGGATGTACCTGTAAGCTCCGTCTTCTTGTCGCCTGTCGGGAAGTTGAAGTATACACCGCCTCTGTTAGTGGGGAGTGAGAGCTTCATTGTAATTGTGTAGGTCTTGTCTGCAGCGAGCTTAAGACCTTCGATAACACCGCCGTAGTAGGATGCCGCAGAGGTAAGGCTGGGCTTATAGTATGCAAGTGTTCTGCCGTTATCTGTAATGGTAACAGCACCCGCATCGGCATCACCGGGAGTCTGAGCGTTGAACTGCGTAGGAATGTACGCACCTGTTGTCTGGCCGAACTTAACTTCATAAAGAAGATCGCCGTCCTTTGCGTCTTCATATGTAGACTTAAGAACGTTAGCCGAGACACCTGTTGTCATGAAGCTGAACATAGATACGAGCATCACGAGAACAACAAGAATAGAAAGTGTTCTTTTCATTGTTTTTTTCCTTTCAGAAATTTGTATTAAGCGCATTTCTGCTGCTGTGATATATTATATCATATATTCTTCTGTTTGTCAACAGTGATTTTAAAAAATTCACACATTCATAATTTAAAAAATGAAACCGCCGCACATATGTGCGGCGGTTTTTACAATAAATGCATTACAAGTAAAAACTTATTTCTGCTTCTTTGCAACTACAACGCCTGCGAGAGAAACGAGAGCGATGAGAGCGAGTCCGCTTGCTACAGCAGATCCGCATCCGCCTTCAGACTTGGGAGCTGCTGTTGTAGCAACAGGAGCCTTTGTTGTTGCAGCGGGAGCCTTTGTTGTAACTGCGGGTGTAGGTGTTGTATCGGGAGCCTTTGTTGTCTCCTCGGGAGTTGTGGGTTCTGCAGTTGTAGTGTCTGCTTCAACATAGTGCTCGTATGACTTAGCATAAGAGGGGTATGTAGCCTTAGCGGATACTGTATCGCCCTTGTAAACGTTAACGTTCTTAACGGAAAGGGTGGTTGCCCAGTAGAGGTATACGGAGAAGCCGAGGTTGTCGGATACGTCCTTAACGTCTGCTTCGGCAAGGTCAACAACTTCGCAGAATACACCGTTGATGAAGAGTGCATAGGAGTAACCCTCGATGAGGTATGTTACGTTGAGGAATGTTCCCTCTTCAACGATGATAGGCTCGAATTCCTTGTAGCCTGCTGTGTCGCATCTGAATCTACCTGCGATTCTGGAACCTGTCTTCATTGTTCCGAGGTCACCGGAGGGATCGAAACGGCCATAGATACCGTACATAACGGAAGCCCAGTTGTTGTCTGTTGTGCCTGTTCCCTTGAGTTCTTCCTGCTTAGCAGCTGTGGGGAAGTTGAAGTGAACGCCGCCTCTCTTTGCGGGGAGCATAACTTCCATGGTCATTGTGTAGACCTTGTCGCCGCCCCATGTAAGGCCTGCGATCTCGCCGCCGTACCACATCTGAGCGCCTGTAGCGTCTGTCTTTGTGAAGGAGAGTGTTCTTCCGTCGTCGGAAACAACAACAGCACCGTCAACGTTGTCTGTCTCAAGAGCTCTGAAGATCTTGGGCTGGTATGCGCCTGTTGACTGACCGAACTTAACTTCATAAAGAAGATCGCCGTCTTTTGCGTCTTCATATGTAGACTTAAGAACGTTAGCCGAGACGCCTGTTGTCATGAAGCTGAACATAGATACGAGCATCACGAGAACAACGAGAATAGAAAGTGTTCTTTTCATTGTTTTTTTCCTTTCGAAAAAATAAATTATTTTTTTCTGCAATACATGCATAAAGATATTTTATCACAAAAAATATCCGGTGTCAATAATACAAGAAAACTTTTTTTGTAAACAATCGGTAAAGAATATGACTGAAATACGCCTTTCTCTTCTTTTTAACCGCGTACTTTAAGAAATTCTGCGAGCTTATCAGGGAAATTCACGGTCATTCCGTCGGCACCGCACTGTGCAACGTGTCTCATTGTCTCCTCGTCGCCAACTCCCCACGCACGGACTCTGAAGCCCTCGCGGTGAAGCATTCTGACATTCTCTTTTGTGAGAAGCGAGGCACGCGGACAGATCTCATTGACAGAAAGCTCTTTCAGTGCGTTTATCTCTTCCGCGCTTATTTCTTTTATAAGATGTCCTGTAGAAAATTCCGGGGCGTATTCCCTGAATTTTCTGATGTATTCAAGCTTAAAGGAGGTAACGACGGTCTTCGCTTTCATGTTGTACTTTCGCAAAAGATCTGCCGTTTCGCGTTCAACGTCGCTTCCCTTCAATTCTATCGCAAATGTAATATCACGGAATGCAAATTTTTCGAGAAAATCCTCGAGTGTAACTATTTTATCGGTATAACCGTTTTTACTTATATTGAAGGATCTAAGCTCTTCAAGAGTAAGGCTTTCCACGTCGCCGCTCTCCCCCATGACCCGTTCGAGCGTATTGTCATGGAAAAGAACGAGCACACCGTCCTTGGTTTTTCTTATATCCGTTTCAATGCCGTTTGCGCCCATAAAAATTCCCGTATAGAATGAGAGAAGCGTGTTTTCGGGCAGATACTCACTCGCGCCTCTATGAGCATAGTTAACAAATTTCTCGCGCGATTCGGTAATTATTATTTCCTCGAGCTTTTTGTCAAGCTTATCAAGGAAAGGAACCCATTCTGATGGGTCGATAAACGGATTTACGCTTGACGTAAGGCTTTTCTCATATTTTTCCTCAGTGTGATTGTGCCAGGAATGGTTGCCGATAAAAATATCCACGTGTTCTGAGCGGAGTCTTTCGATCGATCGAAAAAACTGCCCTCTCAGAAGATAGGATAGCGAGCGTTTGTCAAGGTAATCCTTTTTCAACTGATTTGTTCCCGCGCCTCCAAAGGTTCCTACACGGTATATTTCTCCTTTTTCCTCTACGTTAAAGAAGAACGAGAAGGTTCCCTCGGTGTGCCCGGGAGTAAATATGCATTCTATCTCGGTATTTCCGAGCTTTATTCTTTGCCCGTCCGAAAGGTAACCGTCCGGAGAAAAGCCATTGAGGTATTTTACATCTTCGCGTCCGATAAGTATCTTTGCCCCGGAAAGCGCGCGTACCTTGGGTGCTCCGTCCGAATGGTCTCCGTGACCGTGGGTAAGCAGAATATATTTTACGTCTTTAACATCAAATCCAAGCTCGCTTACTGAAGAAATCACGGTATCTGCTGTTTGTTCATATCCTACGTCGATAAGAATAAGACCGTCTCCCGTGTCTATCATATGAGACGATGCGGGCTTTGTACCGACGAAATAAAGGTTTCCTGCTATTTTAAACGGTTTCATATTTACCTCATTACATATTTTCAAAATCGGTGTACTCACCGGAAAGATAAAGCTTATATGACAGTTCTGTTGCTTATATTACATAAAAGGCGGTGTAAGTCAAGGTGATATTATAAGGTTTGCTTTCTTCCGGATTCTATGAGTTCTTTTTCAAACTCTTCGGGATGCTTAAGATAATAGTCCTGATGTTCCTCCTCGGCGGGATAGAAGCTTTTATACGGTTCAATACTTACGTACACCTTCTGCCCCGACTCTTCTTCTATCTGCCCGATACGCTCTTCCGTCGCGCGCTTTTGCTCTTCGTCGGTAAAATACACGGCAAGAGTATAAGAATGTCCTCTGTCAATAAACTGACCTTCGGAGTCAGAGAGATCGACTCCGCAAAGGAATATTTCAAGGAGCGCCTCAAAACCGACTTTTTCACCGTCGTACTCAACAAGAACGGTCTCTCTGTGCCCCGTCTTCTGGCTTTTGACAAGCTCATATGACGGAAATGCTTCATCACCGCCCGAGTATCCGCTGACAACAGAAATAACTCCCTCGGTTTCTTTAAACGTCGGTGTTATACACCAGAAGCACCCGCCTGCGAAATATGCTTTTTCGATCATTTTTTACCTCACTATCTGTAAATCCGATCACGCCATCGTTTCAAGCATGCTGAGGCTTACCTCATATCGGCACACCTCACCCGAAAGATATTTTTCAAACTCATCCGCCATATATTCAGACATACGGTGCACCTCGTTTCCGAGACTTCCCGCGATATGCGGAGTAAGAAAGCAGTTTGCAAGAGAATAGAATTTATGGTCCTCCCTTGCCGGCTCGGGATACGTAACATCAAGAACTGCGGTAACGTCAGGGCGTTCCTCAAGCAGACGCACGAGGTCATCCTCTACCACCTGCGCGCCTCTTCCCGTATTAAGAAAAGTGGAGTGCGGCAGCATTTTTGAAAACAGGTCGTAGTTCAGCATTCCCTTTGTCTCGGCATTATTGGCAAGATGGTTTGACACAACTCTGCAGGATGAGAAAAGCTCCTCGAGTGAGCAGAGCCGTACACCGAGCTCGACAGCTCTCTCCTCAGGTAAAAACGGATCGAATGCAAGCACTTCAAGTCGGTAATCCTTAAGCTTCTTTGCAACGAGAGAGCCTATCATTCCCACTCCGATAATACCTATCTTCTCTCCGAAATTACCCGGATACTCGTTTTTGAGTGCGCGTGCCTGCTTTTGCATACCGTGATCCATAAGATACGTATGCGTAAAGAAGCCTTTATTTGCAAGTAATATCTGCGCGAGCGTATACTCGGCAACCGGTACCGCATTTGCCGCCCAGGCACTGAACACCTTTATTTTACTTTCGAGAAACGGACGGGCAAATGCTTGCACGCTTCCGGCAGAATAAAATACACATTTAAGCGACGGAAAATACTCCTCTATCTCCTCTTTTGTAAAGGACGGCATTCCCCACGTTGAAAAAATATACTCTGTATCCGAAAATCTTTCCTTATTCATAAGAACGTCTTCCTTAGTATAATACGCCGTATCAAGCTCGGTCAATCCGCCTATACGCTTTACGGTGTACTCGGAATATACGTCAGAAATGTTTTTCTTTTTATCGCTTATAAGTACTGCCTTCATTTTTATCTTTTTATCTCCGTTTTTTTTGAACTAAAATATATTTTGATTTTCTCTGTAGCCTTTCCATACCTTCTCGAACACCTCGTCCTCATCCGGAATCGGCCTTACCGGTCTTACGGTGATCATAGGGGTTATTCCGTCAAGTCTGACCTCGCGCACGAGATCCTTTTGCGTCTTTGAGTCATCAAAGGTGGATCTGAATATTTCCGGAAGCGTATTCGGAAGAGTTCCGTGCCTGTCGGTATAAAGTGCGGAGCCTCTCGATGAACCGACGTTCTGTGCATACTCTATCATAGAAGCGAGCACGGCGATCTGTACTGTAAGTATATCTCTCAGCCGGTATATCCTCCATACGCTTTTCTTATCCTTAATGCCGTATTTTGAAGAGAAGGTCGAAATTTCCTCGCTGACGTATGTAAGCAATTCTTTCATCATATCCGTATTCCGTATTGCCGCCCCACACTCACTCATTCGCTTTTGTATATTAATAAGGGCCGCATCGGTGTTGTCAGCATTTTGCATAGCCGAATCTATAAAGCTCAGATTTCTTTCCTCAGCTTCTTTAAGCACGGCAAGAAATACGTCATCCGATATTTCCGCTTTGTTTGAAGCGATAATACGCTGCGATGCCCTGAGTGCCCCGACCTGACCCGAGTTGAGCGCGCTTCCTCCGGGTCTTGTAATTCCGTGAGTCCCCGCACACTCTCCTATCGCGAAGAGACCCTTGACAGCTGTCTGCCACCATGCGTCTACCGAAACGCCTCCGTTACTGTGCTGAGCGCAAAGCGCGATCTCAAGATATTCTTTTTCCAGGTCAACGCCCTTTCCTGCGTAAAGCTCTATTGCGGGCATATTCATTTTAGCGAGACGGTCTATCGGCCTTCCTAAAAGCGCATCCGCTCTTGAAAGATATGCGTACGCCTCGTCGCTTAATTTTTCATATTCTATTTTTTCCAGAGCGAAGGGATTTCTTGTATAGTCGAGGTAGACGCGTCTATGCCTCATAACAGTCTCCCTGTATACGAGCAGATCTATCACCGATGAACCGCACGCGACCTTTTTTATATCGAAGGGCCACTGATAGCCTTTAAGGAAGACCATGGAAAGAGCCTGATATTCATCATCAAAAAAATCAGCCAAGAACTCATATTCACGCCCCTCCGCGTCCATCGAGACGAATCTGGGAAGCACCTGCATATACGTTCCGGAAACGTTCCATCTCGGTGAAAGCGAGGCGAGTCCGTATTGCCATTCGGTCATATTCTGAAGGGACACCCCTGCGTTCAGCGCAAGTCCGGTGCTTCCGCTCTGGCTCTCGGGATATACGCTATCGGCATATATTCCTGCGGGTCCGCCCGTAGCCATGATCGCAAAGCTGCATTTAAACACCGAAAGCTCACCCGTATTTACGTCAACGCAGAGCACTCCGCATACGGAATCAGCGTTTTTAAGTATTTCTATCGCCATAAGACCGTCAAAGACGTCGACTCCGAGAAGCTCGGATCTTTTCTCAAGCGCCTCTGTCATATATTTTGAAGTAAGAGGCCCTGCTGAGGTTGCCCTTGCACAGGGATCGTGATCTGTCTTATATCCTATATATTCTCCGTATCTGTTGCTCGGGAAAGGCACTCCGTTTTCGCAAAGCTCGTAGAAGCAGCGCGCAGAGAGAGCAGCCTCGCAAAGTGCATTGTCTCCGTCGGTACATCCGCACAAAAAAAGGTCACTCGCCATATTTCGCACGCTGTCGGATGCGCTTCCGCCAAGACCGAGTTTATAGTATGTCTGCTTATCACTTCCGGTATTTCGCGAAGTACCTTTATTCTTTCCCTCGGTAACTATACAAACGCTTTTTCTTCCATCACTTTTTATTCTTGATGCGGCACTGTAGCCTGCGGCACCGCTACCAATGACTACGGTGTCGTAAGTTCTTATCTCCATTTTGAATCTCCGTAATTTAAAAAGTCAAAGTCTTCTTATATGGAAGCCTCCGTCAACGTCGAGCGACTGACCCGTAACGTACGGAAGCGCTCCCGAGCAAAGAGCGTATACCGCTGATGCTACGTCTTCGGGCTTTCCCCATCTTTTGATCGGGAGAAGGCCTCCTTCAATAAGTGTATCGTATTTTTCCTTTACCTTTTCGGTCATTCCCGTCTCGATTATGCCCGGCCTTACCTCGTTTACGGGAATACCGTATTCGGCCAGTCTATCCGCAAAGAGCTTTGTTATCATGGATACGCCTGCCTTTGATATACAGTATTCGCCTCGGCTGGTTGAGCTGGTATACGCAGAAAGTGAGGAAATATTACATATATGACCGCGTATCTCTCCTGTTAATTCATTTTCTTTCATTATATTAGAAACTGCCTGCGTGAGAAAAAGCATACCCTTGGTATTTATATTCATGACAAGATCGTAGCTTTCCTCACTCATCTCGAGGATATCCGCGCGAACTTTAGGTGCGACCCCGGCAACGTTTACGAGAACGTCTATTCTACCGTACCTTTCGATTGCGGTTTTTATAAGGAGCTCTCTTGCCTCTCTATCGGAGACGTCACCTGAAACGAAGGTGAAATTCTCATGAGATATGAGAGCATCTGCCTTGTCCTTAGCGGAACGGCTCATTCCGCAAACAGAATATCCTTCCGCGAGAAATTTTTCGGTGACTGCCTTCCCTATTCCGCCCAGGCAGCCGGTAACTATTGCGTTCTTCATATCTTAGCCTCCCGGAAAGTTACGTTCTGTTTTTGAAATCTTTATAAAGCTCTGTATACATGGGATCGCGTATAACGCATCCGGGTGTATCCCCTCCGCGCATTATCTCGCTGCACTTTGAGCAGCATATGCATATCTTATCCTTTTTCATGCAACCGTCATTTACTATATCCGCCGCAAATTCAGGGTAAGCAAAGCTCGTCCTTCCGAATCCGGCAAGATCAAATCCACCGTTTTCTATATAAGCGGAAGCAACGTTAGGCGCGGCAACGCCAAGAAAGGAGAGTCCCGAAGCAACTATCTTCATATCCGGCACCTCAGCTTTAAGCCTTGCGGTTCCTTTGAGCATTCTTGCAACTCCGCACAGAGGATGCTCCTCGGGGGAGTAAGGTCCTATAGCAAACGGTCTGTTTACGTGCGGATTAAAATACGGGTTACCCATAGTTATATCTACAAGCTCAACTCCGAGTGAGTAAAGCTCTTTAAGGAGCCATACGGGCTCTGTTATATCAAAATCAAGCCCACCATCCCTTGAAACACCAAAGCCGTACGGATATTCAAATCCATCGTATACATTGAGTCTTGAGGTAACGATAAAGTCACTTGAGCAGGATGCTTTTGCCCCTGCGACCGCTTCTCTGAGAAGGCGGGTGCGGTTTTCAAGGCTTCCGCCGTATCTTCCCTCTCTGTTATAGGCTGAAAGAAGCTCGGAATTCAGATATCTGTGACAGCACTTGATATCAACACCGTCAAAGCCCGCCTTTTCGGCAAGAACCGCGGTAGATATAAGCATATCCTTTACTCTGTCGATACCGTCGTCGGTAATTATACACTCCTTATCTATAGGAGAATCCTTTTCAAATATCGGGTTATTGTATGCTATTATCGGAGCAGGCTTTCCCTCGGGCTTACTGTATCTTCCCGAATGTGTGTTCTGCATAATAATTATCGGCGCGTATCCGTTCTTTTTAAGGCAGGTCTCGCGTATAGTGTCAACTATACTCTTAAAAGAATCTATATTTTTTTCGGTGAGCCAAAGCTGTCTCGGATTTGCCCTTCCTTCTTCCGTACATGCAGTAGCTTCAAACCATATAAGACCCGCACCTCCTTCTGCAAAACGGATATATCGGCGTACCGTTTTTTCTCCCGGCCTTCCGTCAGCGGTACCGTCACATCCCTCCATGGGCTGACACACAAGTCGGTTACGGACAGTTTTTTTTCCTACAATAACATTTTCGCCGAGTACAGCTGCACTTTCACTTATAGGCAGATTTGTATTCAGGTATTCGTTTTGCTCTTTGAATTCTTCGATAGAGGTATATACTTTTCTTTTCATATTTTTCTCCATTATTTTATATTCCGGATCTTTCTCGGTTTAAGCTCTTGCTCGGTAACAACTCCGTTTTCTATTCTTGATCGATACCATATAACAAGGGCTGAAAAATCTCCTCTGAGCTTATAGCTGTTTCCGTTTTTATTTTCTCCCACGATTTCAAGTCCGAGATGGCGGAGAATGGATACTGACTTTTCATTACTTTTATTAGCATATGCAGAAACGTAATGAGGGGGTACTTCGATATGAGAAAGTACAAAGCCGTAAAGGTCCCGGAATATACTGTCTTTGCCCCAACACTCGGGAATTATCTGTATCTCCTCCATCATAAAGGTTTCAAAATTAACGTAATACTGAAAAAATCCTATGATATTATCCGTATTATTTTCTTTTATAAGTACTATTTTTCTTTGCTCAGCTTTAAGTCCTTCTCTGACAGCGGAATACCACGTTCTGTGGTCCTCGTCCCTGCTTTCCCCACTCGGGGCAATCAGCGTCATATTATCGGCGAGAATGTCGAATATCTTTTGTTCCACAGTATCAAATTCGTCTTTCATCAGATATTCAAAACGTGCCATAAAATATCATCACCTTCCCGTATTGTTAAGTGTCCGGAACTTTTCTGAGCAGCAAACCCGTATCTCTGTCATAGATATAATCAAAGCCTTTAACACGGCTCCATACTATCTCTTGCCACGAATACGTCATACAAAGCAGTGAAACAAAGTCATCCGTTTTTCTGTCATACTTCTTTTCAATTGTATAAAGCTGTTCTTTAAGCTCGTCAAAGGACACTCGCCTTCCAAAAAGATAACGGTCTCCGAAACAGTACTCTATCATTATGATCATTCATTATGCAACACACTTTTCGCGGTGTGTAATCGCTTATTTTTATAGTTTGTTTTTTACTTTTACAAGGATGTGTTTACGGTAAAATACCAATGCAAGAATATAAGAGGAGGTCATCACTACCGCACTTATCACATGGCCGAGAAAATTAAGAAAGTATCCGCAAGAAGCTATGGGAAAGAAGGCCTGAAAAGAGGTAAGAACAGAAAAAAGCATAGCAAGCGGAAAGGCTCTTTCGGCTTTAAAAGCTTCAAAGTAAACGAGATTTGAAGCAAAGCATATAAGCACAACGGCAAATACGGTAATGATGGTAGTTCTCTTTCGGCTCACTACGAGCTTTAAGTCAGCAAGAAATGCAAACCCTTTGCCATCTCTGTAATCGCAAAAGACGTCGTCCTCTCCATTACCGTTACGCACGTCGGATATATAAATGAGAGAAAACGTATATATTGCGACGGATACAAGCGAAAGAATAAGATTCTCTGCAAAGCTGTTATCCGCACTTTCGATAATTGCAGCAAGTATCAAAGAAATAATACAAAAGACCGCCAAAGAGACTACCGCTGCAACAATAACGTTTATCAGCGTTTTCTTCATGTTTATCTCCTTCATATATAACAAATTTGATATAGATATTATATTTCGATCTCCAATCCGTCCCGGGCAGCCAGAACGCCATATTTGTCCATAGCTTCGCTGAGCGTTTTATGGTCTGTATGCAGGGTGCGTGCCATATGGCTGATACAGAACCTGCCAACGTATTTATCGAGAGACTTTTTCATCTCGAGGACCATGTTCAGGTTGTTATGCTCAAATACACGGTAATCTCCGTCCACAAAGCCTATTGTTGCATCCAGAACAGCAAGGTCGGGTGTGTATTTTTGGATAGCCTTTACCTCGTCGCAGAGGAGCCATGCACCGTCAAGACCGTAAAAGAGGGTGCGCTCTCGGTCGGATATAACAAAATGCACAGTTCCCTTGCATGTGGAGTGGTTTCCGCTATATGCTCTTACCGTATAGTCTCCTACCGTTTTCTCTTCCCCATCGGCAAATTCAAGGAACTCAGCACCAAGCTCTTCAAGCTTTTCAAGCGTTCCTATATTAAAGTGATCGCTGTGCTTGTGGGTATTTATAATATATTTTATATTTGAGGCGTCCTTGCCGTACTCAAGCAGAGCTTCAAGGACCTGCGGTCCCGGATCTATAAGCAAAACGTCATCTATAAGAAGTGATGAAAGTCTGCGGAACTCTGTCATCCCCTCTTTCTTTTTAAGCGGCCAATCCGCAGCACCGGTACCCAAAAATAAAAGCTTCACGGCAGTATCCTCCCTATGGCAGTTGCTTGTGCTTTAATTATAACACACGGGGGTGGATTTGTCAAGAAAAATATTTTCTCGATAAAACAAAAAATCCGAAAGCTTTTGCTTTCGGATTTTGGTGGGAGCGGGTGGATTCGGACCACCGAAGTCAGTGACAACAGATTTACAGTCTGCCCCCTTTGGCCGCTCGGGAACGCTCCCGTATTGGAGCTGGTGATCGGAGTCGAACCAACAACCTGCTGATTACAAATCAGCTGCTCTGCCATTGAGCCACACCAGCATTGTCTGTTTTGAGGTGCCCCTCACAACGTTATATATTATACCACATTCAAGTCGGTTTGTCAAGCACTTTTTCAGAGTTTTTTGAAGTTTGTGATTATTTTCAATAAGAAAATAGCATCAGAATCTTTAATTGTGCAAATATCACAATACTCTGCTATATTATACTTCATTCACGCAAATAACTCCTGTATATCTTTTATAGTATTTCAGATTTTCCGGGTGCCAAACAGAAGTTTGTTTTTTTGTTCTCTAAAAAAAGCAAAAAAAACTTGACAAAAGCCTTTCTTCATGTTATAATGTAGTATACTGAAAATCAGTATGACTATCTTAAAAAATCAAGAAAGGCTTGTTTTATGAACATCAAAAAAATTCTATCTTTTGTTATCATTTTGACAATGCTTCTCTCTGTTCTTTCTGCCTGCACCGGCGATAAGGGCGGAGACGATGTCACAACTCCTTCGGATACAACAACCGCCCCCGCAGGCGTTACGACCAACCCCGACGATTCAGAAAAGGACGTTCTTTTCGACGTTAGCGCATTCAAGAGTTCCTACAACGGTGAAACTGTCAACATACTCTGCTGGGACAGCGAGCACCCGGAATTTGAAGTAAACAAATCCGAGCTCTCGGGCGGCGAGCCTTTACTTGACGCTATTTATTCGAGAAATATGAAGCTTCAGGATGCTCTCGGTGTTACACTCGTTTTCACAGAGCATACAGACGGCGCTTCTCTCTCTCCCGAGGTTCTTAAGTACGTTGAAATGCAGGCTGACGGCGGTATACCCTTTGATATAATGGCGGTATATTCCAGAACTGCTGCGGTGCTCTCTCAGAAGGGACACCTTCTCCCCGTAAACTACTACCCCGAATACATAAATCTCAACAACTCATGGTATCCCGATGCTCTTGTTGCCGAAACAAACATCAAGGGTAATACGTATTACGTATCCGGAGACATTTCAACAAACCTTCTTTATATGACATACGGCTTTATATTCAACAAGGACGTGCTCAAGGATAATCCCGACATAGGCTACACCGAAGAAAGCCTCTATAAGCTCGTTGAGGAAAACAAGTGGACACTTGAAGAAATGTACAAGCTCATCGGAAGCTACTGGCTCGATGCGGATGAAAACGGAGTCAAGTCTACTGAGGACGGATTCGGACTCAGATCCTACAACTACCATTTCGACGCGTTCTATACGGGATCGGATCTTCAGTATCTTACAGTAGACAATTCTGCAACAGAAGCAGGAAAGCTCATCACAATATCAAGCGATTATATAGGTCAGAAGTCTATAGACCTTGCAGACACACTCGGTGATCTTCTTGCAAGCAACAATGCATGCAACGACAGCGATTCCGGATGGAATTTCACAAAGGACAAGGACCTTTCAATAGTTACCCGTGTACGTGATATTCAGAAGATACACGACTCAGAAAACAACGATATGAGATACGGTGTTCTTCCCATTCCGAAGTACGATCTCGCACAGGCGGATTACAAGTGTGTTGCGGGCAACCCGCTTACGCTTTGGGGTATTTCCGCAGATACTGTTGACTATGACAGGGAGGTCATTGCCGCAGCCGTGATCGAATATATGGGTTATCTTGCCCAGCAGGAGACAACAGAGGTTATATTCGAGTCACTCTTTAAGGGTAGATACTCGGAGTTCCCCGAGGATGCAGCAAGCTTTGAGATCATAAGAAGAACCACATCCTTCGATATCGGACGCTTCTTTACAGAGGTCATAAGCATTGACTTCGGTATTGCGGACGAATGGTCGAGCGCGGTCGCTAAGTCTCAGAAATGGACAACAAAGGCACAGATGCTCAAGAGACTTTTCGAGCAGGGCGTTCTTACTGCCTCCAACGATTTTTGGAAGCTTACAGACACACTTAAGCCCACCCCCAAGTCCTGATATAACACTTATTTAAAATATCTATCATTAAGGAGAGGCTTGCGTGCGAGTCTCTCCTTTTTTCTGCCACGCTTTTAGAGGCTTATCTTACTTTCCTTCCGTATTATATCCGGCAAAGAAAACAGATAAATTGCTATTATGCATGCATTGCATATTTATGCATCAGATTATGCATAAATATACATATCTATTGCACAATGAATCCCTTCTTTTATACAAGAATTCTATTGATTTTGTAGATTTTTATTATAAATAAAGAGAAATGTTAAAAAGGCTATTGACAAATGGATAGTTTTGTTGTATAATTATACACATCATTCAAAAAACAATCCATCTACGGAGGAAAACGATAATGAACAAAGCAGACATCAAAAAAGTAGTACTTGCATATTCCGGCGGACTTGATACCTCTATCATCATTCCGTGGCTTAAGGAAAATTACAACAACTGTGAGGTGATCGCGGTTTCTGCGGACGTCGGTCAGGGCACGGAGCTCGACGGTCTTGAAGAAAAGGCTATAAAGACGGGCGCTTCCAAGCTTTATATTCTCGACATGAAGGAAGAGTTCATCACAGATTATATATATCCCACACTTAAGGCCGGTGCGGTATACGAGGGTGATTACCTTCTCGGAACATCCTTTGCCCGTCCTATCATTGCAAAGAAAATAGTTGAGGTTGCACTTAAGGAAGGCGCAGACGCTATTTGTCACGGCTGCACGGGTAAGGGCAACGACCAGGTTCGCTTTGAGCTTACGATCAAGGCATTTGCACCCGATATGGCGATCATAGCTCCCTGGCGCGAATGGGATATCAAATCTCGTGAAGAGGAGATAGATTACGCTGAAGCGCACAACATTCCCCTCAAGATAAATCGCGAGACCAACTATTCAAAGGATAAGAACCTCTGGCATCTTTCTCACGAGGGACTCGATCTTGAGGATCCCGCAAACGAGCCTCAGTATAATAAGCCCGGCTTCCTTGAAATGAGCGTTTCTCCCGAGATGGCTCCCGACAAGCCGACTTACGTTACCATTCATTTCGAAAAGGGCGTTCCTACAGCGGTAAACGGAGAGAAAATGTCCGCAGTGGAACTCATTACTCTTCTCAACAAGCTCGGCGGCGAAAACGGTATAGGACTTGCGGATCTCGTTGAAAACAGACTTGTAGGTATGAAGTCGCGCGGCGTTTACGAAACACCCGGCGGAACAATTCTCTACCGCGCTCACAAGGTCCTCGAGACCATCTGTCTCGACAAGGAAACTCAGCACTACAAGGAGCTCGTCGGGGTTAAGTTTGCAGAGCTTGTATACAACGGTCAGTGGTTTACAATGCTCCGCGAATCCCTCTCCGCTTTCGTTGACAAGACTCAGGAAACTGTTACGGGAGACGTTACACTCAAGCTCTACAAGGGCAATATGATAAACGCGGGAGTTACTTCTCCGTATTCGCTCTACAATCCCGAAATTGCTACGTTTGACGAGGACAACGTATACAATCAGGCTGATGCCGCAGGATTTATCAACCTTTTCGGTCTTCCTATAAAGGTAAGAGCAAAGGCTTTTAAGACAGAAGACGTTAAATAAAACTCATCACGAAAGAGCTGTAATTATATTGCGGCTCTTTCGTTGGATTTTAGAAAGATTCAATTTTTTTCGGAAGGTGCTATTATGGATAAAATGTGGGCGGGAAGATTCGCCAAAGCGCTCGATGCGCTTGCCGACGATTTCAACTCATCGATACATTTTGACTGCAAAATGTACAAGCAAGATATAAAGGGCTCTATGGCTCATGCAGCTATGCTCGGGGCTACGGGGATCATATCAAATGAAGAAAGCGAAAAGATAATTTCAACGCTCGGAGAGATACTTGCAGATATTGAATGCGGGAAGCTCGAATTTGATATGTCAAGCGAAGATATTCATATGTTTGTCGAGGCGGAGCTTACCAAAAGAATAGGAGACACGGGAAAGAGACTGCATACGGCAAGAAGCAGAAACGATCAGGTGGCTCTTGACATAAGAATGTATCTGCGCGACGAGGCCGCAGAAATACAAGGCTCTCTTCACAAGCTTATAGAAGCAATAAAAAACAAGGCATCCGAAAACGTATACACCATAATGCCCGGTTACACCCATCTGCAGAGAGGTCAGCCTATATCCTTTGCACATCATCTTCTTGCTTACGCGATGATGTTCATGCGCGACTGCACAAGGATCTCGGATGCCGTAGCAAGAATGAACTATTCCCCTCTCGGCTCCTGCGCTCTTGCGGGAACAACGTATGCTACAGACCGGAGGATGGTGGCATCTGCCCTCGGATTTGACGGGGTTACCGTAAACAGCATCGACGGTGTTTCGGACAGAGATTTCTGTGTTGAGCTTATGTCTGCTATGTCACTTATAATGACTCACCTTTCGAGATTTTCCGAGGAGATAATCCTCTGGGCATCCTGGGAATTCAAATTTATAGAGCTTGACGATTCATTCACCACCGGCTCCAGCATAATGCCACAGAAAAAGAATCCGGATATTGCCGAGCTCGTACGTGGAAAGACCGGAAGAGTGTACGGAGATCTTATGGCTCTTCTTACAACTCTAAAAGGACTTCCGCTTGCGTATAACAAGGATATGCAAGAAGACAAGGAAGCAGTGTTTGACAGTATAGAGACGGTAAAAAAGTGCCTTGAGGTATTTACTCCGATGCTTGAAGGTATAAAGCCTCTGAAGGATAATATGTACCGTGCGGCAGAGGGCGGATTTATAAATGCCACCGACCTTGCCGACTATCTGGTAAAGAAGGGACTTCCCTTCAGAAGCGCATACAAGACTGTCGGAACTATCGTCGGATATGCGATAAACGCAAACGAAACGCTCCTCTCGATACCGATAGAAAAATACAAGGAGTTTTCCGATCTGTTCTGCGAAGATCTTTACAAGGAGATATCTCTTGAGACCTGTGTGGAGAAAAGGATATCAGAGGGCGGAACAGGATTCGAACAGATAAAAAAGCAAATAGAATACGTAGAGGATTTTCTTAATAATGATTAAAGTTTTTATAGACGGAAAGGAAGGCACTACAGGCCTTCGGATATTTGACAGAATAAGCGCGTTTAAAGACGTTGAGCTTATCACCCTTCCGGAAGAACTCAGAAAGGATAAAAATGCGCGAAAGCAAGCAATAAATTCATCAGACGTAACCTTTCTCTGTCTCCCTGACGCGGCGGCTGTAGAATCCGTTTCTCTTATAGAAAACGAAAACGTCAGAATAATAGACGCATCCACCGCTCACAGAACGAATTCCGAGTGGGTATACGGTCTTCCGGAGCTTTCACCCTTACAGGCTGAAATGATCGGAAAAGCAAAAAGAATTGCTGTTCCCGGATGTCACGCAAGCGGATTTATCGTTCTTGTGAAGCCGCTTGTCGACGCAGGGATCCTTCCGAGGGACGCTCTTCTCTGCTGTCATTCTCTCACGGGATACAGCGGCGGCGGTAAAAAAATGATAGCCGAATATGAAGCAAATGAAAAGAATGCTCTCCTCTTTGCTCCGAGACAGTACGGGCTCACCCAGTCGCACAAGCATCTTCCCGAGATGAAGAAAATATGCGGTCTGGATAACCCGCCGGTATTCTCTCCGATAGTAGATGATTTTTACAGTGGAATGGAAATGACGGTTCAACTTTTCTCATCTCAGCTTAACAGCGGCTTCTCGGCAAACGATATAAAGAACGTATATTCCGGACTTTATACATCCGAATGTGTCAAATACGTTGAAGGAAGCGAGTCTATGCTCTCGGCTGCCGAGCTTTACGGCAAGGATTCGATGCGTGTTTCTGTTTACGGAAACGAGGAAAGAATAATTCTTACCGCACTGTACGATAATCTCGGAAAGGGAGCATCCGGAGCAGCAATAGAATGCATGAATATTATGATGGGACGAGACCCATACGACGGATTGATATTTTAATACACGAGGTACTTTATAATGGTAAAGATAAACGGGGGCGTTACAGCCCCGAAGGGCTTTAAGGCAAGCGGTATTCACTGCGGAATAAGAAAAAATAAAATAAAAAAAGACCTCGCTCTTATAGTGAGCGACGTCCGTGCGGCCGCTGCATCGGTCTATACCACAAACCTTGTTAAAGGTGCACCGATCACAGTCACAAAAAACAATATAAGGGACGGATATGCACAAGCAATTATCTGCAACAGCGGTAATGCAAACACATGCAATGCAAACGGAATAGAAATAGCAGAGCAGATGTGTTCGCTTGTCGAAAAGCATACCGGAGTAAAAAGGAACGACGTTATCGTAGCCTCTACCGGTGTTATAGGTCAGACTCTTGATATTACTCCCATCGCAAACGGAATGGAATCTCTGACATCACTTCTCTCATATGACGGAAGTCTTGATGCGGCAAACGCAATAATGACCACCGACACTATCGTAAAGGAGGTAGCCTTCACATACACGGTAGGCGGTAAGGAATGTAGGATAGGCGGTATTGCCAAGGGCTCGGGAATGATACATCCGAATATGGCGACAATGCTCGTTTTTGTAACGACGGATGCCAATATATCTCCCGCAATGCTTCAAAAGGCACTTTCCGAGGATGTAAAAGCTTCCTTTAATATGGTTAGCGTTGACGGTGACACATCCACAAACGATATGGTATCCGTAATAGCAAACGGTCTTGCGGGAAACGATATAATAGACAGCGAAGGCGAAAGCTTTGACTGCTTCTGTGAGGCACTCGCCGGGGTAACTCAGACTCTTTGCAAGCTTATCGCAAAGGACGGAGAGGGAGCAACAAAGCTCATCGAATGTCACACGTATAATGCAAAAAGCAATGAGTGCGCAAGAACTGTTGCAAAATCGGTAATATGCTCTTCTCTTTTTAAGGCGGCAATGTTCGGAGCCGATGCAAACTGGGGCCGAGTTCTCTGCGCTATAGGCTACTCGGGAGCTGACGTTGACGTAAACAAGATAGACGTTAAATTCGTTTCGTCGGCAGGCGAGGTATCGGTATGCAAAAACGGTTCGGCAATTGATTTTTCCGAGGAGATCGCAAAGAAGGTTTTGTCCGAAAATGAGATAAACGTTGAGATCGATCTTAACGACGGAGATTTCGAGAGCCGCGCCTGGGGATGTGATTTGACCTACGATTACGTAAAGATAAACGGTGACTACAGAACATAAGGAGATCGTATGAAGCTTACAAGTGCACAGAGGGCGGAGATACTTACGCAAGCTCTTCCCTACATTCAAAAATACAATAACAAAATAATAGTAGTAAAATACGGCGGAAACGCTATGATAAACGACGAGCTCAAAAACTCTGTAATGGAGGATATAGTTCTCCTCTCTCTCATAGGCATAAAGGTAGTTCTCGTCCACGGCGGTGGACCCGAAATAAGCGATATGCTTACAAGAGTCGGCAAGAAAAGTGAGTTTGTCAACGGTCTGCGTGTTACCGACAAAGAAACTGCAGAGATCGTTCAGATGGTACTCGCGGGAAAAATAAACAAAAGCCTGGTCGGACTTATCCAGAGTATAGGCGGAAAAGCCGTCGGCATATGCGGAATGGACGGAGGCCTCATCAAAGCGGAAAAGCTTGACGAAGCACTCGGATACGTAGGCAAGATAACAGAGGTAAACACTGCACTTATCGAGGACATTCTGATGAAGGGCTACATCCCCGTTATATCAACGGTAGGATATGACGATAGCGGAAATGCCTATAATATAAACGCAGACACTGCTGCCGCTAAAATTGCGAGCGAGCTTAAAGCAGAGAGCCTTATATCAATGACAGATATAGTGGGCATTCTCAGAGACAAGGACGATCCTTCTACTCTTATCTCAAAGATAAACGTAAGCGATACTCCTCAGCTTGTTCGCCAAGGTATAATCTCAGGCGGAATGATCCCGAAGGTAGAGTGCTGTACAGAGGCTATACGCCGCGGAGTAAACAAAGTATTTATTATCGACGGACGGGTTCCCCACGCTATCCTCATAGAAATACTCACCGATGAGGGTATCGGAACAATGTTCGTATAAAGCGAGGTAGCTATGAATATTTACGAAACAGACAATCAATACGTAGCCGGAACCTACTCGAGGTTTCCCGTCAGCATCGTATCGGGAAAGGGCTCACGCTTTTATGACGATAAAGGGAAAGAGTATATAGATCTCGCAAGCGGTATTGCAGTAAACACCTTCGGAGCTTGCGACGATGAATGGATATCCGCTGTAACAAAGCAGCTCTCTACCCTGCAGCACACATCAAACCTATACTACACAGAGCCTTGCTCCACCCTTGCGAAAATGCTCTGTGAAAGGACCGGAATGAAAAAGGTGTTTTTCTCAAATTCGGGAGCTGAGGCAAACGAATGCGCGATCAAGGCTGCGAGAAGACGCGCATTTCTCAAGTACGGAGATGGGCACCACACGATCATTACACTTAAAAACAGCTTTCACGGAAGAACCGTAACAACGCTTGCTGCTACCGGACAGGATAGCTTCCACACTGAATTTCATCCATTTACAGAAGGCTTTGTATACGCTGATGCAAACGACTTTGAAAGCGTAAAGGAGTTTGCACACAAGTATAAGTGTGCCGCTATCATGTTTGAGCCTATTCAGGGTGAAGGCGGTGTTATGCCTCTTGACAAGGAATTTGTGAAGAAAATATTCGAGCTCGCAAAAGAGCTTGATATTCTTACAATAGCCGACGAGGTACAGACAGGCAATGGCCGAACGGGTATGCTATACGCATATATGAACTACGGTGTGATCCCTGATATTGTGAGCACAGCGAAGGGACTCGGCGGTGGGCTTCCGATCGGTGCTACACTTCTCGGTGAAAAGGCAAAAGACGCATTCACATACGGGACACACGGATCGACCTTCGGCGGAAACCCAATATGCTGTGCAGCTGCGATAAACGTTCTCTCCCGAATCGACGACAACCTCCTTTCTGAGGTTCGTGCCAAGAGTGAATACATTAAAAGCGAGCTCTCATCATGTAAGGGTGTACGATCTGTTAACGGAATGGGGCTTATGATCGGAATCGATTGCGAAAAGAACGCCAAGGACGTTATACTCAAGTGTATTGAACGCGGTGTTCTCGTTATAAGTGCAAAATCCAAGGTAAGACTTCTTCCCTCGCTCAACATCCCGACAGAAGACTTAAAAAAAGCAATAACTATACTTAAAGAGGTAATATCCGAATGAAACATTTACTAAAGCTTATGGATCTCTCAAAAAAAGAGATAACAGATATTCTCAACCTTGCCGATCAGCTTAAATACGAGAAGAAGAACGGCATCGAGCATCATATCCTCAAGGGCAAGACCCTCGGAATGATATTTCAGAAATCCTCTACACGAACAAGAGTAAGCTTCGAAGTCGGCATGTATGATCTCGGAGGCTCGGCGCTCTTCCTCAGCTCAAACGATCTTCAGATCGGAAGAGGTGAGCCGATAGAGGACACGGCAAGAGTTCTTTCCGGATATCTCGATGCTATAATGATCCGCACGTATGCACAGGCAGAGGTAGAGGCACTTGCCGAGTACGGAAGGATCCCTGTCATAAACGGACTCACTGACTATTGCCATCCGTGTCAGGTGCTCGCAGATCTTATGACGATTCGCGAGCAAAAAGGCATGCTTGAAGGACTCAAGCTTGTTTACGTGGGTGACGGAAACAATATGGCCAACTCTCTCATCGTGGGCGGCATAAAAATGGGCATGAAGGTCGCCACCGCTTGCCCCGACGGCTACACTCCCGATCCTGAGATCATAAAGTGGGCGAAGGAAAACGGAGATTATACTTGCACTCCTGACGTTCTCGAGGCGGTAAAGGATGCCGACGTAGTATACACAGACGTGTGGGCATCTATGGGTCAGGAATCCGAAGCAGAAAAAAGACGTCTTGTATTTGAAGGAAAATATCAGGTAAATGCTAACGTGATGAGCGTTGCAAAGCCTAACGCAATGGTCCTTCACTGTCTCCCTGCACACAGAGGGGAGGAAATAACCGCGGAGGTGCTTGAGGCACACGCTTCGGAAATATTCACCGAGGCAGAAAACAGACTGCACGCGCAAAAGGCAGTACTTGTAAAGTGCTTTGAAAACAAATAAATGAACGATAATAAAGAATATCCCAAGGTGTATGCTTACTGTACGGGAATCAACATGTGTGATGACATCGGATACATGGCTACGGTCGAATACGTATGTCCGCAGTGCCAAAAGAAAAAGGAAACCGCCATTCTTATCAGCGCAGACGAATTGTTCAGCAAGGCACCCGAAACCCATTTTAATATAAAATGTGACTTTTGCGGTCTTTTGGCTGAAGGAATACTCAAATTAAATTAAAGCATAAAAACGGCTCTCCCATAGGCGGGAGAGCCGTTTTTTTAATTAAGATACTCAAGTATTTCAAGGGCGTTTGTATCAGGCTTTACTTTCGGCATGATCTTTTCAATAACACCGTTCTCATCTATTATAAAGGTAGTACGTACAACTCCCATACTCACCTTACCGTAAAGCTTTTTCTCCTGCCACACTCCGAATGCTTGTATAGCTTCAAGCTCGGGGTCAGAAAGAAGTATAAACGGAAGACCGTATTTTTCGGCAAACTTAACGTGTGATGCGATGCTATCTTTGCTTATTCCTATTACTTCAACGTTTTTCTTTTTAAATTCTCCGTATACTCCCGCAAAGGCACAAGCCTGCCGTGTACAGCCGGGAGTACTGTCCTTCGGATAAAAGTAAAGCACTACCTTCTTCCCGATAAAATCGGACAAAGACACGCTTTTACCGTCCTTATCATTGAGAGTAAAATCCGGAGCTTTTGTTCCTGTTTCAAGCATAGTTCATTCTCCTTTTTTATGATTCTGTTATAAGCTTTCCGCAAATATTCTCGGGTATAAGCTTCAGAAGAAGCGTATTACGGCCATGATTCTCTATCTCTTTTCTTATATAGTCCTCATCATCCGTAAACTTACGGCTGAGCCTTGTGCATATATCGGAAATTACTTTGGCGTCGTCAATTATTTCTATTTTCCCGAATACGACAACGCTACTCACCTTATACGCCCATTCTCCGTTTTCTCTGACTCCTTTATCATATACGCAAAAAGAAGCCTTGTCATGCTTTTTCAGCGCGTCCAGTCTGTGTCCACTCCTTCCGCAATGAAAATAAATATTTCCGTCGCACTCATTATAAAAATGATTCATCGGCATACCGTAAGGATAGTCTCCGTCTCCAAGCACCGACAAGACGCCACGCGTCTCATTTTTAAGAAGTTCTATACACTCAGAATTTTCGAGTCGTTTGTTTTTTCTTGTAAGCTCTCTGAACATTGATTTTTCCTCTCAAAGTAATGATAATTTATCCATAAGCGTTCGAAAAAGCATCGGCGGAGGCGTTCCCTCCGAAAGTATCCATCTGCAGGCGAGGATCGGGCGAAGAACGTAAAAATATTTTTTCAACCGCACCGTATCACCCTTCAAATATTCCCCGATCTTACACAGCAATATACGATCCTGCATCCGAAAGGCGGTATATTTTACGTATGAAGATCTGTTGTTTTATATTATATCATACAAAACAGTTTTTGTCAACATTAAGCTCTTGAAATCAAAATCCATATATGATATAATAAATGCAGGCAGAATTCTTTCCGAAAAAATTTTTTTCGTTTTTACCCAACCTTTTCTTCTTTCTTCGTGTCTATAAGACAAGCGCTTAAAAATGAAAATTTTCAAATCATTAAGGAGGTACGCTTTGCTGTATCAGAATCACAACGATGAAACCCTCGTAATGCTTACGCTTGCAGGTGAACAAAACGCTTACGAGGCTCTTGTAGTCCGTTATGAAAAAGCGGTGCTTGCATCAGCTATATCTGTAACTCGCAACCAATTCATGGCTGAGGACGCGGCGCAGGATGCCTTCGTTACGGCATGGATGAAGCTCAATACACTTAAGGAACCGTCAAAATTCGGTGCATGGGTGTGCCGCATAGCAAAAAACTGTGCTGCTAACATGGTAGGACGTTTTCGGAGCTTTCTTCCGCTTGAAGTTCTCGAGAACGTCAGTATAAATGAAGAGCAGAACGAGGACCCCGCAGAGGTATATGCAAGAAAAGAAGAAAAGCAACAGGAGAGCGAGGAGCTGCAAAGAAGCATATCAATGCTGCCTGAAAAGGTACGTACGGTAATACGTATGCACTACTTCGAGGGGCTGTCTATCGTTGATATAGCGGAAAAAATGAACGCTTCTGTCGGGACGGTAAAATGGCAGCTTCACGACCGAAGAAAACGAATCAGAAAGGAATTATGTGCAATGAATGAAAAATGGAACGACACGCTTACGGTACGTGTAATGAAAAAGGTTGAAGAGCTGAAGCTATGGAGGCTCAAAAACAACAAAAACGGTTTTGAGGTAATATATAAGGACGTCCTCAAAGAGGTGGAGGAGCTTCCCGAGTCGAGGGATAAGGATCACGCTCTCGCAGACGTTCTCCTCAGCGGATGGTGGTGGATACCCGGAAAAAAGAACGACGAGACCTTTGCACGCATAAAGGCTGCGGCACAAGCAAGTAAAAACGAAGAGGTAATGCAGTTTGTCTTAAGCCGAGAGGACTCCCGTGTTTACGGAAAATCAAAAATAGATTTTATCCGTGAAAAGCAGATACCGAGGCTTGAGGCAGCGGGCTTTGTTAAAGCGCTTGCTCACGAGTGGTTCTGGCTTGCGTACGAATATTTCGAAAGCGGCGAGAAGGAAAAGGGTTATGATGCTTATAACAAGGTTTTGTCTCTCCTCTCACCGTCGGATTTTTACTATGCTTACACAAAAGCCGCAATGACTGCAAGAGATAAGCGTTATGGAGAGTATGCTGATAAGGATATAAACAACTATCTCATTCTTTCTGCGGTAACCGAGCTTAAGATTATAGACGGCACGCCTCTGCATTATAATCGCGACTGGCTCTCGCTGGGTAACCTTTACTCAGCTGACGTAGATAATGACGTTATTCTGAAAAATGCCGCATATTGTGACGGAAATTTCACACTGTCTTCCCTCTCGGTTGGTGAGACGCATATCGGCTCTGACAAAAGCGAGCTTACGTTTGTTTCGGACTGTGAAAGTGTAAGTACTCCCGCGGGAATATTTGACGGATGTGAGCTTTGGATCGTAAAAAACAAGGGCACTACTGTCAAAACATATTATAAAAACGGAGTCGGCATTGTAAAACAGATAAGAAAAAGCTCGGGGATCCCGGAGGTGAGACTTCTCAAGGCTTACAGTATAATCGGCGGAAGGGGCCTTCTACCTCTGGCAACAGGCAACACGTGGGAATATACGATGACTCACAACCCCACACATTCAGAAAAATTCCTACGCTACGGCATGTCTCTTACCGTTGAGTATGCGGATGATAAAAAGGCTATCATATCGCAAAAGGCTGAATATGATCGCATATCGCATAACGAAAATTCATGGATAGATATGGTCCTTCAAATAAGAAACGAATACTTTCGTGAGGTGAACGGCAAGGACAGAGTATGCGACGTTTCTTATCCCATAGAAAGAGCAAGAGCGCTTGCCAAGACTCGGTCCGAGATAGCTCACACAAGAGCAGCCTGCTCGGTGGCTCAGAGAATAATGGATACAAATCCAAAATTCAACCCCGAGTGCAAGGCAACCGGGCATTGGAATTTCTTCAACAGAAGTACGGTATGCGTAAAAGACGGAACCGTGACGCTTGATGACCGCGACTCACGCTTCGACTTTGAGCTTAAGAACACAGGCGTTATGGGGGATGCTTACTACCCTATACTGTTTAACGACATATACGGTATTCTTAAAGATGCTACAAACTGCATATGGTCTGATGAATGGCGTATCGGTGCCGAGCCTACCGTAGAATTTATGCTTTGGGAACGCAGACCGATGAAGACAAAGATACTCTGTGAAGAAAGCGATCCTATAGAAACCAAGGCAGGAAGATTCGCGGACTGCATAAAGCTGACGCTTGACATAAGCGGATTTGAAGACAGCAGCGGGCTCAATTACAGAGGAGGACGAAAGGTGTACTATTTTGCAAAAGGCGTAGGTATCGTCCGTTTTGAGAGCGAATATGCGGAAGGAATAAAGACGGCTGTGTACGAGCTTACATCATATGAGGGTAAGGGCGAAGGCTATATGCCGGTTGCGGACGGTCTCTTCCGCAGATATGATGCGCTCGGTCTTACAGACGGCTTTGTCGCAAGCACCGAATACATCTATGCCGATGACGGTAGCGGTGACGGAGATATACTTATATTTGCCGACAGAGCGGGAATACGTGAAAAATCCTCTCCGATCACGCAGTACGCCGCGATCGCAGGAGAGGTGGAAGAGGATCAACTTTGGGATATTGGTAAGCATGAAGAAAGCAGATTGCGCCATGCGGTAAATAATTTCCATATACTCACACACTTCCTTGGACGTGATTCACGCTATTGGAAGGCGCCTTTGAATGCTGCGGCGTGGAATAAACATAGACTCAGAACTGTAGAAGCTCTTTCGGAGGGAGGAGATATACCGCCGGCATGGTACGGATTTTACGCACTCACCGAATTTCGTACCGCTTGCGCCCTTTTCGGAAGCAAGAACAAAGAGGAAGGATACGAATATCTTGAAAGAGCGCTTAAGAGCATTAAGAAGTGCTCCTCACAGAAGAAGGGCGACCTTCTTGACGTTGGCGATGCTCTCGTTTACGGAGGCATAAAGGTAGCTCTCGGGAAGGAATACATCCTGCTTCCCGACGGAACGAAGGAAACACTCTCATACGATCATCTGTTTGATTGCGGAATAGACGATATGTACTACGGTCTGACCGCAAAACGTGGTTGGGAGTGGTTCAACTCGGTTCGTGACGAAGAAAGGTTCAAGGAATATATTGACCGCGTCAGAACTGTCATGGACGACGAAGGAAAGTGAGCCTGTAAAAATCTATCAGTGCCCGAAGGATCAAACGGTCCTTCGGGCACTTTTTTCTTGACAAAGCAATTATAATAAATTGAGTGGATCCAAAGTCGAGGTTAGGAATAAAAAACGGCAATATCCTTTCGGGTATTGCCGTTTATTTATTCGAAAATCACGGAGAGAGTGGCTCGGTGACAGTATCCATGGTAGTATCGAAGGACGTTTCCGGTGGGTTATATTCATCTACAAGCTCTATAGACGTTATAACGTAATTGCAGTCAGCATGAATAAGCAGAGTTTTAGCGTTTTCAGAACCATAGACCAGCGTAGATACGTCCGCAATATTTCTGAGATAAGTATCGTTCAGCAGATACACCGCTTCATAAAGATACATACCCTCTTTAAGAGCAACCGCTGCGGTAAAGAGCTCTCCTTGAGATAAGATACGTATAGCGTTCGGGCCTTTCGTATATTCATTTATATCCGCAAAAAACAGTTCTATATATTCATCTGTGACGAGCTGACCCTCGACGTTCGGAAAGGACGCACTTTTCTCTACGTATACCTCGCAAACGTCTACAGCGTCACTCTCGTTCCCGCCGGGAGGTACAATATGCTTGTGTAAATAAGAATACTTAAAGTGAGCCGCTTCCGTTACGTATCCGCATTCATTATCCGCAAACGTGATATTCACGCTTCCGGATTCCACGTAACTGTTCAGAAACTCGTTTTGCGTAACAAAGAATATTATCTCGCTATCATATTTCTTGCTTCCGTAATCCTTTACCTCATATGAATTAGCGCAAAGAACGTACTCATCCGAATCGGGCTCCTTTACCCAGACGCTGACGCTTGATTTCGCTTGGTCAGCACCCTCAACGGTTATACTTAGAGTTCCCTTGCTTCTCGTTTTGAGCCCTACCTGAAAGTAGCATCCGTAATCCTTCACCTGCTCGTTGTACTGAACGCATGCCTCTATCCGCTCGTCAACTCCGGGAGTAAGAGTGGCATACACGTCAGGATATCCTGTCTCCTCCTCCACACGCATATTCATAAGAAAGAGGTTGGTTTTGTCTCTTACGGGAAGAAAGCTCTCCGGCACAACGACAGAAGGAGGTTCTGTTCCGGACTCGACCGGTTTACTTGTAGTTTTGGCATCTGTTAACGCCGGCTCGTCAGTGACCGTACTGCTTGGGCGCGTTGTTATCATTCCATCACCTACGGGTACCTTGAGTGACTGCATATAATTCATCACCGGTCCAATTGAAAAGGCGATTCCTATACCAACACATATTACGAGAGATGCGGCAACCAAAGGAGAAAGAATACGGAAAAAGCGTGTACTGTTTGTTTTTTTACTGTTTTTAATACATTTTGAGAGCGTCCTGCTTTTTATACGCTCAAGAGAAGCGCGGTCGATCTGTTCTATACCTGCTTTTTGGCAATCCAGAGAGTCAAGATCCTTTGCGCTCATATTATCCAAGATACCGTGAAGATCCTTCTTACTCATTGCTTTACTGTTTACCTCCAAATTTTTCTCTCAGCTTTTTTATAACTCTGTGTACTCTTACGTTTACGTTTGTTTCGCTGATATTCAGCGCCTTTGCTATTTGAGCCGAGCTCTGCGACAGATAGAATTTACGGTATATTACTTCCTTATCCGGATAACCGAGATTGCTTATCTCGCTTACTATCTCAGAAATGATCTCCTCTGATATAAGCTCTTCTTCTATCCGAAGCATGTCGTCGATCTGAAAAAGCGTTTCATCCTCACGCCTCATATATGCAAGCTCAACTCCCCTTTTGCGGGCAACGTCGATCGCGCGGTTACGCGCCATAACGCACAGATACGAAGCGACACTTCCCTTCGAGAGTCGGTATCTGTCAAGCTCAAGATAGAACTTCGTAAACGTATCCGAAACACAGTCCTCAATATCCGAGGAATAGTATTCGCCGTTTTGAAATTTTGCTTTCACGACTGCATAAAGAAGAGAGCTGTATTCATTTATAAGAATATCCATCCCGCGCTCGGGATCCTTCTTTAAAAGACGCAGTAAATCTTCATCGCGCATATGATTCCTCCTTCCTCGGAAATCCTTTGAATCGGTTCACAGTATAGTACGGATCAAATTAAAAAATATTACAGTAAAAAATAAAGGATCTGCATATATTATACACTAAACGATCGTATAATGCAATATTTTCTTTTGTTTTTATAGTTTTTTTCAAGATAACTCTTTATTTTTTCTAAAAAATATGGTATAATTAAAACAGAAAAAATTATAGTGAGGTTTATATCATGAATATTGAACAAATACTTACTTATTGCGATCACACACTTCTTGCACAGGGAGCTACGTGGGATGATATCAAAGGCATATGCGACGACGGTATAAAGTACAATACCGCTTCGGTATGTATTCCCCCCTCCTTTGTAAAGCAGGCAAAAGAATACGTCAAGGATAAACTTGCCATCTGTACTGTAATAGGATTTCCGAACGGATATTCCACTACGGCAGTAAAGGTGTTTGAATGCAAGGACGCGCTTATGAACGGTGCAGACGAAATAGACACGGTTATCAACATAGGCGATCTTAAGGCAAAAAAATACGACGCTATTCTCTGCGAGCTCAAAGCTCTTAAAGAGGCTTGCGGTGAAAAAATACTCAAGGTCATAATAGAGACCTGCCTTCTTACAGACGAGGAAAAAATAAAGATGTGCGAGCTTGTTACCCTTTCGGGTGCCGACTATATTAAGACGTCTACCGGATTTTCAACGGGAGGCGCTACCAAGGCAGACGTTGAACTTTTTGCAAAGCACGTCGGAAAAGGAGTTCTCATCAAGGCGGCGGGAGGAATATCCTCTATTGCCGATGCTGAGGATTTTATCGCTCTCGGAGCAAAGAGACTCGGAACAAGCCGCATAGTTAAGATCGCCAAGAGCGAGAAAAGCTCTTCCGGATATTGATATTTATTTACGAAAGGAATTACTGATATGAAAGATCAATACACCCCTCATATAAAGGCCACAAGTGCCGATTTCGCCAAAACGGTACTTATGCCCGGTGACCCGCTCAGATCAAAATTCGTGGCAGAAAACTTTCTTACCGACGCAAAGCTTATAAACAACGTGCGTGGTATTCAAGGATATACGGGAACCTACAAGGGAGTTCCCGTATCCGTAATGGCAAGCGGAATGGGAATGCCTTCTATAGGTATATACTCATACGAGCTTTATAATTTCTTCGGTGTTGAAAACATTATAAGAATAGGCTCGGCGGGAGGACTCGGAGATGACGTTCAGCTTCGCGACGTTATCATCGGAATGGGTGCCTGCACAAACTCCGCATACCAAGAGCAGTACGGACTCGGAGGTAACTTTGCTCCGATAGCTGATTTTTCCCTGCTAAGGCGCGCCGTTTCCGAGGCTGAAGCTCTCGGCGTACGCTACCACGTAGGAAATCTTCTCTCCTCCGACGTTTTCTACAATGCAAACCCTAAATTCAACGACGGTTGGTATAAGATGGGCGTACTCGGTGTTGAGATGGAAGCTGCGGCTCTGTATATGAACGCTGCGGCGGCAGGAAAGAAAGCACTTGCAATATGCACGGTATCCGACCATATTCTCCGCGGAGAGGCGCTCGATTCGGATGCGAGACAGAACACGTTTACAGATATGATGAAGATCGCTCTCAACGTTGCGATCTCGGAGTAAAAATATGAAAAGAGTTTTTTTAACAGTCCTTGATTCCTTCGGCATAGGAGAAGCGGCAGACGCAAAGGATTTCGGTGACGCGGGAGCAAACACATTAAAGAGTATAGCAGACACGGGTATACTGAACATTCCCAATCTTATCTCTCTGGGCCTCGGAAACATAGACGGAGTTTCCTCTCTCCCCAAGACCGAACTTGCTTGCGCCACGGTAGGCAGACTTCGCGAGCTCAGCAAAGGCAAGGACACCACCACGGGTCACTGGGAAATTGCCGGACTTGTTTCAAAGGAGCCTATGCCCACTTATCCGAATGGATTTCCGAAAGAGGTAACAGAGGCGTTTGAAACTGCGGTAGGCCGCAAAATATTATGTAATCTTCCCTATTCGGGAACTGCGGTCATAAACGACTACGGTGAGGAGCATCTAAAGACGGGAGCTCTTATAGTCTATACCTCAGCCGATAGCGTATTCCAGATAGCGGCGCATGAAAGTATAGTTTCTACAGAAGAGCTTTATAAAATATGCGAGATCGCACGAGGCATTCTTGTCGGGAAGCACGGGGTGGGCCGCGTCATCGCGCGTCCGTTCACGGGAGAAGCTCCGAATTTTATCAGAACGGCAAACAGACGTGATTTTTCTCTTATTCCTCCGAAAGACACTCTTCTTAACCGATTGAAAGCGGCAGGAAAAGACGTTATCGGTGTCGGAAAGATCGGAGATATTTTCGCAATGTCGGGCATTACGGAAAGCCACCCCACGCACGGAAACACAGAGGGAATGGAAATTGCATCTTCGGTTCAGAAACGTGATTTTGAAGGTCTGTGCTTTATAAATCTCGTTGACTTTGATATGCTTTACGGACACAGAAGAGACGCTGTCGGATACGCCAATGCACTGAATGAATTTGACGGATGGCTCGGAGGATTCATGTCAAGCATGAAGGAAGAGGATATGCTCATCATAACCGCTGACCACGGATGTGACCCCACCTTCAAGAGCACCGACCACACACGCGAATACGTTCCGTATATCTGCTACGGAAGATCTATTTCACCAAAAAACATAGGAACGGTAAACGGATTCGATCATATAAGCAAGGTGATAGCAGATTATTTGCTTTAACGGAGGAAATATGTTAAACGAAACAACTGTAAAAGCACTCGTTTCTGCCGCAACAGAGGCAAGAAACAAAAGTTATTCTCCATATTCGGGATTCTCTGTCGGAGCGGCACTTCTCACTAATGACGGAAAGATCTTTACCGGGGCAAATATTGAGTCTGCTTCATTTTCACCTACGGTTTGTGCAGAGCGTGTTGCGTTTTTCACTGCGGTTCACAATGGAGAAAGAAACTTTTCCGCTATTGCGGTAGTAGGCGGTAAAAGCAATGAGGAGATATCCTCATACTGCGCACCGTGCGGCGTATGCAGACAGGTAATGTGTGAATTCTGCAGCCCGGATTTTCAAGTGATCCTGTACGACGGCAAAGAGCCGCGCATATTCACTCTTTCACAGCTTCTCCCCGAGAGCTTTGTGAAGGCTAATATGGAATGACCTTCGGAGGTATATATGAGCATAAGAATGTACGATATCATAGAGAAGAAAAAAAACGGTGAAGAACTCACTCGTGACGAGATATTCTCTATGATAAATGAATATACCAAAGGAAATATCCCCGACTATCAGATGTCGGCATGGCTTATGGCTGTGTGCTTCCGCGGAATGAGTGACCGAGAGACGTTTGAGCTAACCGAGGCTATGGCACTTTCGGGCGATACTGTGGATCTTTCCGCATTCGGAAGCAGAAGCGTTGATAAGCATTCTACCGGAGGGGTCGGAGACAAGACGACTCTTATAGTTGCGCCGCTTGTTGCTGCTTCCGGAGGAATAGTGGCAAAAATGAGCGGACGCGGACTCGGTCACACCGGCGGAACGGTTGATAAGCTCGAATCATTCCCTTCCTTCCGCACCACCCTCTCCGCAGATGAATTTGCAAACCAAGTAAAGGATCACAACATTGCCGTGATCGGTCAAAGCGCGGATATTGCACCCGCAGACAAAAAGCTGTATGCCCTGCGGGACGTAACTGCTACGGTAAATTCTATTCCCCTCATTGCATCCTCTATCATGAGCAAGAAGCTTGCCGCGGGAACGCGCTCTATAGTACTTGACGTCAAGTACGGAAGCGGAGCTTTTATGCACACCAAGGAGGATGCCGAAAAGCTTGCAAATATGATGGTCAAAATAGGAAACTATCATAATAGGCGGACCGCGGCAATAATAAGCAATATGGATATTCCTCTCGGGTATGCTATAGGAAACTCTCTCGAGGTTACAGAGGCTATCGACGTTTTGAACGGAAACGGTCCGGATGATCTCCGCGAGGTATGTCTCACTCTCGCATCGCTTATGATAGAGAGATCGTGTAATATACCTCACGAAGATGCAAGAGAAAGAGTTGAGAATACGCTTAAAAGCGGAAAGGCGTATGAAAAATTCTGCGAATGGATAGAAGCTCAGGGAGGGGACGTTTCATACGCTCACGATCCCGCAAACTTTGGCAAAGCAAAATATTCCATGGACGTTATCTCTGATACAGACGGATATATATCCTCTTGCAATACCGAAAAAATAGGCATTGCCGCCATGATACTCGGAGCCGGAAGACAGACCGCTGAATCGACTATCGACCATCGTGCGGGAATAATTCTGTCAAAGAAGACGTATGACAAAGTAAGCAAGGGAGACGTCATAGCACGTCTTTATACCGAAAAGGAAGAAACACTTGAAGCGTCAAGAGAATGTCTTCTTTCGTCACTCGTTTTCAGCGACAACCGCACAAATAAAGAACCTCTGATACACAAGGTAATATCATAACAAAAAGCTCGGGCACAAAAAAATGTACCCGAGCTTTTTTCATGTTAAACCGTCAGTTTTTCTCTGATGATTCTGATCTTCTGATAATTCTGATTCCGATTTTAAATGCTTTTCCAACCTTTTCACCGAGGACGTAATAAGCGTGTCCGCTTGGGTCGTACGTTATAGGGCGGAGCTTTACCGGATCTATTTTTCCGTCGGTAAGAACGCGTTCGTCCGCGCAAAGATTTACGATTTCTCCAACAAGGCGGCAGGTTTCCTCGTCGTATGATTTGAGCTTGCATTCGATAGCCATAGGAAGCTCTTTGATCAGCGGAGCGTCTACAAATTCGCTCTTCTCTGTGTGAAAACCGCATATTGAGAGCTTATCGGGTGTACTATTGCCCGAACGAAGACCTACGTAATCGCATTCCTCGACAAAATCAGCGGTTGCCATACTAACTGTAAACGCTTTTTTGAGAAGAATATTTTTAGTTGTTTTGTGATCTGCGCTTACGCAAATAGAGATCTCGTTCATCTCGCTGATACCTCCCCATGCGGCGTTCATAGCGTTAGGGATTCCGTTTTCGTCATAAGTGCCTATAATAAACACGGGCATGGGATATACCGCAGGTGCGGGACCGAAATTTTTTCTCATTTTATTTCTCCTTATAATGTATCAAAATCAGTTCAAATAGGATTTATCTATATTTACTACCGAGAAATAAGACTTATCTATAGTCTTGACGATAATCTCAATATCGGATTTGATATCGCTGTCACTTTTCTTAAAGTCAAACGGAACTACTATATCAAATATTATATTCGTATGTGTGGGACCCTTTACCATTCGGAAATCATGTATGGTAAGTCTGTGATCGATGCACGTCACGAGAGCCGCTATTTTTTCCTTTACCTCGATGACCGTCGCATCATCGGTAACTATAGGGTCCATATGAATAACGGCGTCACACAACAGCTTTTCACGGAGCTCCTTTTCGATATTGTCTATCATATCGTGAGTCTCCAGCATATCCGAATCCGCTGACACCTCGGCATGGAGGGAGATCATGGTTCTGCCGGGACCGTAATCGTGTACTATAAGGTCGTGTATTCCCTTCACGTCCTCATGAGCAAAAACTATACCGGATATTCTGTCTATAAACTCTTTTGTGGGCGGAACGCCGAGAAGAGGGTCCATCGTTTCCTTTGCGGATCGGATACCCGAATAAAGAATAAAGAGTGATACCGCAAGACCGCAGTACGCATCTATATTAACAGAGAATATACCGGAAACAAGCAGGCAAACAAGAACCACAAGTGTGGCTACAGAATCCGAAAGCGAATCGGTAGCCGTGGCCTTCATAGCTGCGGAGGATATCTTCTTTCCGATCTTGAAATTATAGAAAGCCATATACCCTTTTACCGCGATAGAAACAGCCAGAATAATAACTGCTGTAATATTGAATTCTATCTCCTCCGGAGATATCATTTTCTCTACAGAGCCCTTGGCAAGCTCGAATCCGACGAGAAGGATGAGCAAAGACACTACAAGACCGGATATATATTCTATTCTTCCATGTCCGAAGGGGTGATCTTTATCCGCCTTCTGACTTGACATATGAAAGCCGAGAAGGGTTATAAGAGACGATGCGGCGTCGGTAAGGTTATTAAACGCGTCAGACATTACCGAGATAGCACCGCTGATGCTTCCCGCAATAAGCTTTACCGCAAAAAGAATTACGTTAAGCACTATTCCCGCTATACCGCAAAGGCTGCCGTACGCATTTCTTACCTTTGGGGATTCTATATTCTTATGATCTTTTATAAAAAGTTTAGCTAAAAGGTTTATCAAGTTGGTCCTCCGTATATAATATTTTAAGAATTTTTATTCGCCGATTTGTTTTTACGGCATTTTTCTTTGTCTGCATCAGAGAGCACCTTATTATAAGGCATAAGCATACCCTCAGTCATCTTGTTTCCCATTTTTGCTTTTATCTTTGGAGAAGATATAAGTGCGCCCACCAGATACATAGAAAGCATTCTGCCCATATTCTTTTGCGGGAAGTCGTACTGACCGTGCTCCTTATAGAACTTGTGATCGGCTTTCATCATTCCCTGCATCAGCCAGATAAGGTCTCGGAATATCTTCATTCCTCCTACTCCGTAGAAGTTTTGCGGAGGGACATACTTAGCTTTAAGCGCATAGTCAAGCGAACGCGCGAGTGCATCTATTTCCGCATCGGGATCCTTTTCGTCGGTAGCAACTCCGGCAAGGAAGTTTCCGCCTACCTGCGCACGCCCTTCTACTATCATCTGAAGATTGAATTCGCGGGAATAGCTTCCGCTGATAAGATATGCCATCGGCATTCCCATGGTTACCGTTCTGTGTCCGTTACAGAACTGTCTGTCATCATAAAGCTTGAAGGATGCACCCATAGAGTGATCCTTTACCGTAAAGGCAAATACTATAGCCTCTGCCGTCTGTATATCGTTGCGCAAGAACTCATCAAATCCGTCCTTGTAGATACATTTTCCCGAAACGGCACAGTTAAAGCATCCGAGGCATCCGCCTTTAAAAGGATATTTTGCGATATTGACCACTCTTGTTTTGCGTGGAAAAACCGCGGCAAAGCGATCTATCATATTTTGGAGAGAAGTATCTCCGTCCTCACAGTTGGTAAGGATCACTACGTCACCCTTCTTTTCCATTGTATCGGAGCTTGGAACTGTAGTGAGAACGTGTGCATCAGTACCGCGTATATAAAGCGAGGACTCGAATACTCTGTTTTTAATTGAAAACATAACGAATCTGAAGAAGTCTCGCGCCTCGCGTCTTCCCTTTTCAGAGAGAAGGTCATCCATATCTGCGGAAAGCCCCTTTATGTAGCTCATTCCGAGATCCGCGCAGTTGTCCTGAATATATCTGTGCGCGGTAACGTCATAAAAATGCTTTGACGTACTTATCTGTGTTGCGTATTTTCCTTCAAGAGAAATATCCGACTCCTTGATAAGCTCAATGAATCTGTGAAGCTGATACGGTGCTATAAACGTATAAACAGGATATGAAAAAATTATTAGCTCTGCTTTTTCGATCGCCTCTTTCGGCTTTGTGAGGTCCTTCTCGTAAAGCTTTATAAGCTGACCGACGTGCAAAATATCAAAAGTATGCTTCGGATACAGCTTCTGTAAATAATTAACCGTTTGAAGAGTGATACTGTTTTTTCCCTTAGGACTTCCGTTAATAACCAAGATGTTCATAAGAAATATTCCTTTTCCTATTTCAATTATTTTTTAATTTCTCTTTCAAGCAAGGGCCTCATTTTTGAGAATTGCCTGATTCCCGTGATTGTGTGGATCTTCTGAGGTTCTATTTTATCCACATGTTTTTTAGCCTCAAATTCTGTGCAACATAAAAATCTCGGGAAGAAAAGATCTTTGCTGTCGACCGTTTCCAAAAGGCGCAATGCACAAAAGGCGAGTGCAAATACGGTCGGAAGTATCCAAAATTTTAATTTAAAGGTGTTACAAAAACGGTTGAGTTTTATTTCTGTCATTTTTGTCACTCCACTAAAAAGTTAGTCTGCGTCTTTATCTGTTTTTTCTTCGTTTTTTGCGTCTGCCGCGGTATTATCTTCTTTTGGCGATTCCTCAAACTCTTGCCCAAAACCGATAAAATCGGTTATTTCTTCACTTCCCTTGGTGAACTCAGCATCTACGTCTTCAAAAATATCATTTTTTCGGTGAGGAATAAGAACCGCACAAAGGAAGATAGCCATAACGGCAACCACTCCGAGTATATACCACGTTTGCAGCTTAACGACCGGATCTTTACTCTCGTCGTCTGTTTGCCCGAAAGTGGTAACGTCATTTGTATGAGGTTCCTTCACAGTTGTTTCTTCAATGATCGGCGTACTTTCCTCTGTTGTCTCTTCAGGTGTTGTAACATCTGAGGTTATCGGAACCGTCTCGGTCTCCGTATCTGTTTGTGTAAGAGAATCCTTATAATTGCGAATGAATTCTTCAAGAGTACCGGCGTTATATTCCGCGTATATATCCGGTGCACCCGCGGGCACTGCACGGTGATCGCATTTTTCACTGTAGGAATATGCAATATCAAGGAGAAGCTGATCTCCGCCTCTGAGGGTTGCTATTTCCATACCTATTCCCGCGCCTCTCGAGTGGGTGCCTATAGGTACGGATATTTCGGGAATTCCGAGCGGTGGGGAAAGTATGGGGGCGTTTGTTATGTACGTCTGATCGTATACCTTAAGTCCACCGGACTCATTGACTCCCGTCCACTGCGGAGCATGCAGATAGGTTGGGAATATTACTGCCGATACAGCGTAATCGGTAAAAAGCTTTTCAAATGCGGAATAGAAGCTTTTCTTTGCATCAGTATACCCGGACTTACTTTCGGCGCAAGCAGAAGACATAGTAAAGATCTTAGGCATAGATACAGTGACTACCTCTGCTCCGCATGCTTTGAGTTCTTCTACCGCGCTGTTGAATGCCGCAAGTATCTCTGCATCCACTTTAGCCGCGGTCCTGTCACTTCTTCCCGAGACGGGACCGGAAAGCTCCTTAAGAACACCTATACGCATACCCGAAAGGATTCCGGAATTCAGGCTTTCAGCATATTTTCCTCCTCCTACAAGAGCATCAAGCATTATAGCCTGATCTTTAACAGTTCTGGTTATTGAGCCTGCAGTATCACGCGCTTTATTCAAAAGCACTATTCCCTCTCTTGACAGTAGGTCTGCCGTCGGTCTGAGTGAAACACAACCGTTGAGTGCCGCGGGGTATCTGAGCGATGAATTAGTGTCTGTTCCGAGGCTTGCAAGCGCAAAATTGAGCGAAGTGGCTACAGCGGAGCCTCCGGACGATCCGCCGCTTGCGAGGAGCGGGTCATATGCGTTTTTTGTCTCACCGACAGACGCGCTTTTGGATATTCTCGCCTCCTGAGCCTCTTTACTCATATTAGCCTTGGCAAGTATCACTGCGCCTTCCTTTATAAGATTTTCAACTATAGCCGAGTTTGCCTTGGCTATCTGATCGCTTGATTTTTTAAATCCGTTTGTAGTATGGTATCCGATATAGTCTATATTATCTTTTACGACTATCGGAACGCCAAAAAGAGTTCCCTCGGCTTTTCCCGAGGCAAGGAGTGCATCACGCTTGCTTGCCTCCTCAAGTGCATTATCACACATGGTTATAAAGCAATTGTATACCGGATTATATTTTTCGATTCGTTCAAGATAATATGCTGTAAGCTCTCTGCATGTGATCAGTCTGAGCAATATTGCCTCTCTCACGGTAGCTATATCCGCCTCATAAAGTGCGGAAAGCAGTGCCTTTTTATCACTGTCTGTAAGCTCGGGTGAATCGGGCGTCTCAAACTCTGCAGACGTCTCGGCAAACGTAACGATCGGTGAAGCTATAGGCAGAAGTAATGATGATATAAGTAAAATGAGCAATAAAAACAGCTTGTCTGTTTTTCTCATAATGGCGTTATTCCTTTCATACAGATACTATGGGGCAAGCCATAACGTTATAGTAATATAAAATACATATACATTATATCACATTTTAATGTTTTTTTCAAGAGCAAATCCGTAAAAAAGGTGTCCATTATTTTCGGACACCTTTTTTTGATATTACTACCGATCATTTTTGCGCTTTATCGATCCTATAGAGTACTCACCTAACCCAAATACGATGCAGCCTGTAGCATAGCATATCAGATCGGCAAAGGAGAACGTGCTTCCAAGCAGTATAGCAAAGAATTTGTTATCCGCAAGCCCCATAAGACTTACAAAATCAAAATACTGTCCTATCTCGACTGCAAAAGCGAAAATACAAACGTATATCGGAAGAAGCCTTATTCCCTCGGGAAAAAATACCCTCAGAAATGCGCAAATAAGCACTGTGACTATAATATCTCCGCCATACGGACGTATGAATCTGTCTCTGACGAACAGTGCTATGATGATCTCAATAAAGAGCAGTGACAGAAAAAGCGAAAGATACGCGAGTCTTTTTTTATTCAGACTTTTCATTCTTATAGTATTCTATTCTGTCTGCAAGCTTTCTTGCAGCCGCGGCAGCCTTTTTATAGTACTCCTCGGGGGTCACGTCGTCGTAGTAATTACTCTGTTTCTTAAGCACTTCAAGCATTACAGAGCCTTCAAATCCGCTTTCTGCTATGTAGCGCGCTGCCTTTTCAAAATCAACTATCCCGTCATACGGAATGAGGTGAAGGTCTGCAGGCGCACCCATGTTATCCTGAACGTGGAGCGCAACAAGCTTCTTTCCGAAGAGAGGCATATATTCTCTTCCGGGGGTAAAGCAGCTTTCGTGTCCTATATCCCAGCAAAATCCCGCATCCTTGTAATAATCAAATGCGTGTGCTATATTGCCGAGCATTCTTTGATTCTCGTATGCTATGGTAACGTTATTTTCTTTTGCCACCTCCATAAGCTTACCGAAGCGTGCGTTACCGACAGAGTTGACCATGGGAGGAACAAGTCCCGAGGAAAGGTGAACGACTACGACCGGAATATTATATCTTCCCGCCTTTTCAACGCATGTAACAAGTCTTGCCATCATGGCGTCTCCCTTTTCCCCCTCATACCACATATCGTTTATATCGCATACGGGCTCTGTACGGCTCTTGGTAAAGGGCGCGTGAAGTGTCTCTATAACTATTCCGCTTTCCTGAATAGTCTTTACGATATCGTCAAAGACAGGACTTTCGCTTCCCATAAAACAACCTTCAAATCCGTTATCCTTCATGAGCTTTATCTGATCCTCGACAGAGACACCGGGGTAACAATTAATATTGATTCCTATTTTCATTTTACATTCCTCTTTTCTTTTATTTTTATGTCATCTGACAAAATTAGTCCACTTATGCTTTTCCTTTTCGGGGAGGCCGTATTTTTCTTTTCCAAGCGCAATACTCTTCATAAGAAAGGTCATATTGCGTGCAAGAGTACGCATTGTCTGAAGTCCTTCTTCATCCTCGAGTGCATCCCCCGGAGCGCCTCCGTGAACGCTGTTCCAATACTGACTTGACGCCACCGGCATTCCGCTTATCGTAAAATATTTATTAAGCTGGTCAAAGGTAGCCGAAAGGCCTCCCCTTCTTGCGACCGCAACACTTGCGCCCACTTTCATCGTCTTATCAAACCCTGAGCTGTAGAAGAGTCTGTCAAGGAAAGCGGTAAGCGTTGAATTAGCCGATGCATAGTAGACGGGAGAAGCAACAACGATACCGTCGCATTCTTCGAATTTAGGCACTGTTTCATTTACAATGTCATCAAAAACACATTTACCGTTTCTGTGGCAGAATCCGCAAGCGGTACATCCTCTTATCGCTTCGCTTCCTACCCGAACGGTTTCTACCTCTATTCCCTCCTCGCGAAAGACCGTCTCCATTTCACGGAGAGATATTGCGGTATTTCCGTTTGGCTTTGGGCTTCCGTTTATTAAAAGAACCTTCATAGTATAACCTCACATATATTTTACTGCTATTATTATATCATACCCGAAGAAAAATTTCAATAGAGCTTTGAAAATTTTATCCGAGAAAAGGAAAAGAGGTGCCGTTTTCGGCACCCCTTAATTTTATAACAATTACATAAGGCTACGGTAAAGAGCCTCGATATCCTCAACGCTGGTATCCTTCGGATTACCCGGTCTGCAAGCGTCATTGTAGGCGTCAACAGACATCTGATGGATATCCTCTTCCTTAGCCACGCCCTTAAGAGACGTAACTATTCCGACGTCTTCGGCAAGCTGTCTTACAGCCTCTACAGCTGCAGCGCGATACTCTTCCTGAGTCATAGAGTCAACGTTCTTAACTCCCATAGCGCGTGCTATCTCACGGTATTTTTCACCCGTTGCTTCTGCATTATACGCCATAACTGCGGGGAGGAGAGTAGCGCATGCCTTTCCGTGAGGCATATCATAGTAAGCGGAAAGAGTATGAGCCATAGAGTGGTCTACACCGAGACCTACGTTTGAGAAGCCCATTCCCGCGATATACTGACCGAGAGCCATTCCCTCTCTGCCCTCGCTCTCATTTGCAACTGCAGATCTGAGAGAACGCGCAATTATCTCTATAGCCTTGATATGGAACATATCGGAAAGCTCCCATGCGCCCTTTGTAATATATCCTTCGATAGCGTGTGTAAGAGCATCCATACCTGTAGCTGCCGTAAGTCCCTTGGGCATAGAAGACATCATATCGGGGTCTACTACTGCTACTACGGGAATATCGTGGCCATCAACACATACGAACTTACGTTTCTTCTCAACGTCTGTAATAACGTAGTTTATCGTAACCTCTGCAGCGGTACCTGCAGTTGTGGGAACTGCAATTATCGGCACGCAGGGATTCTTTGTCGGAGCAACACCCTCAAGAGATCTCACGTCCTCATACTCCGGGTTAGTAATTATTATACCTATAGCCTTTGCAGTATCCATCGAGGAGCCGCCGCCTATAGCTACGATAGAATCAGCCTCTGCGGCTTTGAATGCCGCAACTCCGTTCTGAACGTTTTCGATCGTGGGGTTGGGCTTGATATCCGAAAATACACTGTATGCGATATTTTCTTTATCAAGCAAGTCTGTTACCTTCTTGCTGATACCGAATCTTACAAGGTCAGGGTCAGTAGCAACAAAGACCTTCTTGAATCCTCTGTTTTTGATCTCGGTGGGGATAGCTGTAATAGCACCTGCACCGTGATAGGACGTTTCATTAAGCATAAACTTGTTCATTTCTCTTATTTCCTTTCGCTTGATAAATATTTTATATACCCTTCGGTATTTGATTTCTTTTTAGTCTATCTCAAGTTTTACAGATCGGCTGAGTATAGACGGCTTTACGGCTGTGCTTGTTGTCGGAGGCGCTATTCCGTATCTCCACTGGCTGACGCTTCCCTTGATATCTATACTTCCGTCGGTGGTTATACTCACAACGGCACTTATAGGGTCCTCGAGGAACCACGTATTTTTGCCCTGCGAAAGATCCTTTAGGAGCATCGTTCTCGGTTCCTGCGGCTCTCCTCCGACGTAATTAACGTACGTAAAGGTATGCTCGTCGGTATAGTGATGAGTTGTGCTTGACTTCCAATATGCATTGATAGCCGCATTGACGTCGAAGAAGGCAACGTTGTCTATTACCTCAAATCTATCTGTATGCAGATGTCCGTTTGCAGCAAAAAGAACTGTATTCGGATACGTACGGAATATTCTTCTGACTGCTACCGCATCGGGAGACGCATACCATCCCGTAGCAAATCCCGCATGCGAGAATATCATTACCTTGAGGTTTTTTTCGCTTGCGTCGGCTACTGTCTCCTCAAGCCATTTGAGCTGAGTGGGAGAAAGGCTATATCCCAGAGTATTTCCGCTCGGATACGTATGGCTGGCTCCCTTATTGTGCATCCAACCTTCTGTTGCAGAATGCGAATAATTCGTATCAAGGCCTATAAGTCTGAAGTTCTTGATATCATAATACCAATATCCTACCTCTTCTCCTCCGAAATTAACATCGGCGTTCGAGAGTCTCGGAACTATTATCTTCATAGTGTTACCCGCGCTTTCAAGCTCATGGTTACCCAGAACCCCGAATACCGGGATACCGTGTTTGTTATTGAGATATGCGTCGAAAAGCTCGGGAGATCCGATATAATCGTTACAAAAGTCACCGAGGTGTATAACAAAATCAACGTCATGATTTGCCGCACGGTCGAGGAGCTTATTCATATCCTCTATACTTGACGCATACATTTTCTTTTTGTAATGAAAATCCGCAAAAATCAAAAACTTCACTTCGTCATCATTCTCCTCTTCAATAAACTCGGTCGTGCTCTCTTGGGTAGTGGTCATCTCCTCTGTAGTCGTTTCGGACGTGCTTCCGCTTTCATCCGGAATGTCTTCTACGGCGGGAGCGCATCCAAAACTTAATGACACGGCAAAAGCCATCAAAAGAAATAACACTATGTAAAAAAATTTTCTCATAATTCACTTTACCTCTTTTCCGTCGTACACGTAATAGCCTATCATAGGCTTTGTTCCGTCTTTTTTTGAATCGGGCAAAATATCATACATCCATCTCGTTACCGCACCCTCTACCTTTACCGTTCCGTCCTCACTTACCGTAACTACAGCACTCAGCGGCTCGGTAAAGAACCATGTGTTCTTCGCTTGCGAAAGGGTGGTAAGCGGTATAGTAACGGGATCGCCGCTTACAACTCCGTCCACGTAATTATAATATTTGTAGGTGTGCGTATTGCTGTAGTGATGCGTGCTTTGCGAATACCAATATCCGTTTCGCACAGAATTAACGTCAAAATAAACTGTTTTACCGATAGTTTTGAAGTGGTCTGTATGCGAATGTCCGTTAGAAGCAAGCAGGACAGTTCCTTCATAATCCGCAAATATCTTACGCACCGCATCCGCATCCGGAGATCTGCTCCACGAATCCGAAAATGAAACGTGTGAAAAAACAAGCACCTTCATATTTTTTTCGCTTGCTTCCTTGATCCTTGCGCGCAGCCATGAAAGCTGGTCCGGACCGAGACTGTTTCCCTTCTCATTTTCCTTCGGGGCGTGTGAGGTATTAGCTTTATTGCGTTCCCAGCTTTGAGTCGCGGTTGAATAAGAATAATTGGTATCAAGACCTATTATACGAAAGTTTTTTATATCCGTATACCAATATGCCGTTCCCTTACCGTTTTTGGATCTGCCGAAATTCACCGTTCTGTTACAAAGCTTTGTTCGGATAAAGTCAACCGTATTCAGCGGTCCCTCCATATCGTGGTTCCCGCAGACACCGTATGCAGGGAGACCGTATTTATTATTGAGGTAGGTACCGAACAGCTCGGGAGATTTTGAAAACTCATTGCAAAAATCACCCAGCTGAATGACGAAATCCACACTGTTTTCATCCGCTCTTTTAAGCACCTTGTCAACGTCGTCTGTAGTTGCCACGTACATAAATCTTTTGTAGTGAAGGTCGGAGAAAACGAGGAATCTCAGGGTATTCTCATCCGTAGGCTCTCTTTTAAGATCTTCGGCCAAAGTGAGAGTGGCAACGTTTTCGGACGTGTCGGTGGTGTCACCGCTTTTCTGCGTTTCTGTCGTATCCGAGGACACATACTCACCTGTATCTCCATGTCCCGGAGCGCATGAACAAAACAGAAAAAGGAGAACAAGCAGTATAACAAAGGGCAAAAAACTCTTTTTTTTCATGCGTTCTCCTTTCGCTTATAACGTGCCTTGGCACTTCTGTTTTAATTATAACACACAAGAGGAAAATTGTCAAGAACTAATTATGAATATTGGCATTGCTTTTTTGGCTTATGTCCGTTTCTTTTAAAAAGATGATATTATGCTATTGACAAAATAACAAAAAAAGTATATAATTATTACAATCCATATATCTGTAAAGGAGAAAAGAAATGAAGAAACTTCTTGATCTGAACGTAAGCATTGAAAAAGAATATGACGTTGCCGTTATCGGCGGCGGAAGTGCAGGTGTTTTTGCTGCGGATGCCGCGGCGCGCTCGGGTGCAAATACTATTCTCGTAGAAAAAAACGGTATGCTCGGCGGAACCTCCACGTCCGCATACGTATGCTATCCCGGAATATTTCACTTTTGGGGAAGACAGCTGGTCACGGGTCCGTGTTGGGATATGTTTTTGCGTCTTGACAAAATAGGCGCTGTAAAAATGCCAAAAAATGAATATGCGCCAAAGAGAACTTCATCTCAGCAGATACAGACGGATCCGTTTCTGCTTGCAGTTGAAATGGAGCGCACGTGCAAAAGCTCGGGTGTACATATCCTTATGCACAGTATGGTATCCTTTGCGCGTGAGGATGATGACGGTGTTACGCTTGTTATAACCGGCAAGGAGGGTATGACGGGCATAAGAGCAAAAAAGGTCATCGATGCTACCGGAGACGCGAATATTGCAGGCATGCTCGGATATGAGAGAGTGCGCGGCGAGGTGCTTCAGCCGGCTACATATGCAAACAGGCTTGACGGATATATATTCGAAGATATAAAAGAAGAGGACGTTGACAAAGCTTTTTCCAAAGCATTCGATGAAGGATATCTCGATCCGGTTCTTTTCAGTTGGAAGAGTCCGTACGTAATGCTGAAGAGAAGGAAGATAGATATGCATATTCCCTGCCCCGGTGCGGAAAGCTCTGCGGAAAAGACCGCAATGGAGCTTGAAGGTCACGAGGTGCTTGCGAGAATGCTTGAGGTATACAGAACCGTTCCCGGATGCGAAAATATCAAGGTAAAGATCTTTGCCGCGGAATGCGGTATCCGTGAGACCTGCAGAATAGTGGGAGAGACCACGATGACTGTAGATAAATTCATATCGGGATACGTTTACGATGATGCGGTATGCTACTGCTTCTATCCTGTAGACGCACACAGGCTTGACGGAATACACAACGTATATTTTGAAGAGGGTGTAGTTCCCACTCTTCCGTACAGCGCAATGATACCAAGGGGATCAAGACATATTCTCGTTGCGGGGCGTACCGTATCGAGCGACTCGGATACCAACAGCGCGGTAAGAGTTCAAGCGTCGTGCATGGCTATGGGAACCGCTGCCGGAGTCGCCGCCGCAATAGCTTCCAAAAGGAACCTTGACGTAGGAAATATAAATATCAATGAACTGAAGGATGATCTTTCGGCACTCGGGGCAACCGTTCCGAAAAAGAACTAAAAAACAAACGGAGACAAATTATGAAACGTTTTGACGTTACGGCTCTCGGAGAGTTACTTATAGATTTCACAGAAAGCGGTGTAAGCGTACAGGGAAATCTTGAGTTCGAGGCAAATCCCGGCGGTGCGCCGTGCAACGTTCTTTCCATGCTTTCAAGACTCGGTAAAAAGACCGCCTTTATCGGAAAAGTCGGAGACGATATTTTCGGAAGGATGCTTGCCGCAACGGTGAGCGATTGCGGAATAAATACCGAGGGTCTGATATTTGACAAAGCCGCGCGTACTACGCTTGCGTTCGTGCACACTCTGGATGAGGGTGAGCGTGAATTCAGCTTTTACAGAGACCCGGGAGCGGATATGATGCTCTCCAAGGAGGACGTAAAAGAGGAGCTGATACTATCGTCGAAGATATTCCACTTTGGAACTCTCTCCTCCACTCACACAAACTGCAGAGAGGCTACAAGGTATGCGATAAATATAGCCAAAGAAAACGGTGTTACCGTATCCTTCGATCCGAATCTGAGGGAATCTCTGTGGAATTCTCTTGACGACGCCGGAAACGAGATAGAATACGGGCTGTCAAAATGCGACGTGCTTAAAATATCGGATAATGAGCTTGAATTCGTTACGGGATGTGCAGATCTTGATGCAGCGGCAAACATTCTGCGTGAAAGCTTTCCAAACATAAAGCTTCTCCTCTTGACACTCGGCAAGGACGGAAGCAGAGCATATTTCAAAAATATCCGCGTTGATGTGCCCGCATTCACCGACCTAAAGGCTATAGAAAAAACAGGCGCAGGCGACACTTTTATGGGATGTGCGCTGAGTTTTCTTCTCGAAAACAGTGTGGATGATTTAACCGAGGATAAGCTTTTATCCCTTCTGACCTTTGCAAATGCCGGAGCTTCTATCATCACAACGAGAAAGGGAGCGCTAAAGGTAATGCCAAGTAAAGCTGAGATACTCGAGCTTATAAAATAAAAAAGCGGCCGTGCAGGGCACAGACCGAAAAAAGTAAATTTATTGAGGAGACGGCGTGATCGGTTAACGGCGCCGTCTCCTCTTTTTTATTTATCACAGTTAAAAACGTATTTGTCAAGCCTGTCGAACGCTTCCTTCACTCTTGAAAGCGGAAGAGCAAGATTCATTCTGATATGGCAAGGGCCGTGGAAGGCTCTTCCGTCCTGCCATATTACTCCTACCTCCACGCCTGCTCTCTGGACCTCCTCTACCGTCTTTTTATGCTTGGCGCACCATTCGGTACAGTCAAGGAAGAGCATGTACGTTCCTTGCGGCTTTGAATATCTGACTCCCTCAAAGTGCTTGTCTATATAATCACATGCGTAGTTAATATTTTCACCGAGAACAAAGCAAAGCTCGTCCACCCATTCTCCGCCCTCTTTTGAGTAGGCACCTATAAGAGCGTGCATTGACAGAACGTTCATCTCATTATAGTGAGAAAGAGAGGATTCCTTTCTTACTCTGTCACGGAGATATTTGTTGTAGATTATATGATAGCTTCCCACAAGCCCCGCAAGATTGAAGGTCTTTGACGGAGCATACATTGCTACAGTTCTGTTTTTAGCATCCTCGGATATCGACTGAGTGGGAATATGCTTATTTCCGTAAAGGATAAGATCAGACCAGATCTCGTCAGACACTACAAAAACCTCGTGCTTTTTGAACAGCTCCATAGCCTTTTCTATCTCCCATCTCTCCCACACTCTGCCGCAGGGATTATGAGGAGAGCAGAATATTGCGCTATGTATGTTATTGCATATTATCTTTCTCTCCATATCCTCAAAATCCATACGGTATACACCGTTTTCATCGAGAACAAGTGGAGAGTGGATTATATTATATCCGTTATTCTGAAGACTTCCCGTAAAACCTACGTAAGTCGGAGAATGAAGAAGGACGTTTCCTCCCTTTGACGTCATAATATTAAGCGCGCTGAGAACACCTCCGAGAACTCCGTTCTCGTAACCTATATGCTCGGGAAGGATGCCTTCAACGCCGTTGCGTGTTCTATGCCATTCTATTATCGAGTCATAGTATTCCTTGCGCGGAAAAAAATATCCGAACGCAGGATGTTTTGTTCGCTCGATCATTGCGTCTGTTACAGACGGTGCGGTAGGAAAGTTCATATCTGCGACCCACATCGGGATAGTATCAAAGCCTTCTCTCCTCTTACCCTCGACAATAGATCCGGTCCATGCATTCAGGTCTGCTGCCACAGAATCCTTTCCTCTTCTGTCCATAACGGTTATAAAATCGTATTTCATTTATTTCCTCACTTTTAATTACCGCCGAGACTTTTTCTTGCCTCGGCGGTATTTTTTATATTTGTTTTCCGTTGAGTATATTTCCGAACGACACTACGTCATCTGCGCAAACGGTATTTACGTTTGTAAATCTGTTTCCGTGGACAAACCAAGGTCTCTCTCTGTCGTATACGACCTTGTCCTGGAAGTATTTTTTCCTTTCCGCTTCATCCTTAGGTGCTGGCAGGTCATCTGTATGCCATACGCCCTTATCCGCATTTTCAAAAGAATTTCCGTAGATATCGAGCGAGTGAACGGTAGACATAAGATCTATATTACCTCTGTTTCCCGATCCTCCGATAAAGCTATTCGAATATATCTTGATATTGTTATGTGTTTTGTGCGAGTGGTTTCCGATCGCGGGAGAAAAGCCGGAGCACTCAAATCTGCAATTACTTATAGTTATATACGAGCAGACGGTATCGTCGGGAGCTATAGGTGTAGTTCCGTACGCTCCGATAAGCGCGCTGTCAAGCTGTATGTATTCTGACTTGACTGTACCTCTCATCGAATTTTCAAAAATACATCCGTCTACATGTACGTATTTGCTGCTGTTACACTCATAAAAATGCCAGGTATGACCGTTTCTGAACTTGCAGTTTTTCACTCTGAGGTCTGACATATGGCTATTATTTAGGAGAGTGGCTTTATAGTCTATCTCCGCGTTTCCGTCAAAGGTTGCTCCTATGATATCAATGTTATGCGTCGCGCTGTATCCGCCCTGATCCGACGTCGTACTGTTTGCAAGAATATACATCATTTTGTCATTAGCACGCATGAGGACCGCTCCGTTTTCAAATATGAGACGCTGATTTGAGTAGTAAAGCAAGCACTTACTTATCGGGTATACACCTGCCGGAAAGAAAACGGTTCCTCCGCTATCCTTCAAAGAATCAAGTGCGTCCTGTATTGCGGCAGTATCGTCCCCGCTTCCGCTTCCTACAGCACCGAATCTTTTTACGTTTTTCACGTCAAATTCCATATTTACATTTCACTCCGATCATATTTTTTCAAGCATGAGCTCTGCCTCAAATCTGCATATCTCGGTAGGATCTGCAAGGTATGCCTCAAGCTCCTCCCTGAGCTTTGCGCGGTCTTTGTTCTTATCGCAGAAGCCGCATACTATATCACAGAAGAGGATCGCCTTATCAAGCCAGCGTCCGACTTCCTTTACGAAGGCTCTGTTCTCACAGTTGTCTCTGAGTCTGACGAGCTCAAGCTTACAGTAGCGTGCGTATTCGGTAAGAATGTCACAAGGAGTATCTTTCATAAGAAGGAGGCGGCTGAATTTTTCATTATAGTGGTAGCTGATATAAGACTTATAGCAGAATTCCATAAATATCTGCGCACCTATAACAGAGCTTGTGCCGAGACGCTGCTCGATAGCTTCACTGTAGCTCCTGTTCTGATCGTATGCGTTGGGCTCCCAAAGGAAGTGGGCGTACGTAATAACAGAGAGCATCGAGGCTTCCATGTACTCCATAACGTTAGCTATAACTCCGTCCGAAAGCTTGGCAAGGCCGTAATCTCTGAAGCGTATCGGCTCGATATGCATTTCATGAAGCATTGTATAGTCGTTAACGGGATAGTTATCCCAATATAACGGTCTGTGTCCCGTGTTTTTAAGAAATGCCGCAGTATGATTTTCCGTAAGGTCAAACGAGCATACTGCAGGTCCTGTCCAGAAAATAGATACGTCCTCGGGCATAGCCTTTCCCATACGCACTATATAATCCTGAGCGGTATCGCCTCTATAGACAGTGGGGCAGATCGTAAAGGAAACTGTGGGATCTATCTCCTTGAGCGCGTTATAAGCCTTAAGACAAAGTTCTATATGCGCCTCGCAGTAATCGGTATATTTCTCTTTATCCTCATCGTGAATAAGCTCTTTCGGAATATCGTCAAGAAGGAGTCCGAGGTGGCGGACACCGAGATCGTATATCTGACGGTACTTCCTCATAAGAAGATCGAAATCAGATTCGGAAGAATATTTTATTGAAAGACCCGGTGCTAGCATATAATAGAAATCAACGTAGTTCTTATCACACGTGTGAAGAAGTGTGAGAAGATTTGTAAGCTTATCTTCAGGATAGAGCTCGCTCCATTTTGCTCTGTGGTACTCGTCGTCCTTCGGGCTGTAAATATACGTATTCATTCCGTTTTCCCAAAGGTTATGTATAGCGTCTACCTCCTGCTCAAGCGACCAAGGCTTTCCGTAAAAGCCTTCGATTATTCCTCGTCTGGGAGTAGAGGGCCAGTCTCTGAACTTACCCATCTTTATCTTACCGTATTTTTGCATTTCATATACGCGCTTAAGTGCGTATGAAGCCGTTCTTTCCGTATCGGCATACAAGGTTATTGTATTCTCGGTTATTGCGGCAGCGAACTGCTCGTTTGAATACACGCTCTCACCGTATGCGGAAAGAGGTTCAAGTGTAAGCGTGTGGGTGGGAGTATCGTGAGTACCGAAGTCAAGTCCGACCTGCTTTGCTATTCTTTCGATATCGCCTGAAAGCTTTACCCTGCAGAGGCACTCTCCGTCTCTGCTGTCGATCTTTTTGAGTTTAGGATATACGTATCTCATATCAATCTCCTTGTATTTGTTTTTTAGTTATTTTAGTATACAAAGTTTTTTTATTAAAGTCTCGTTAAGTATTCCGTCAGCGTTCATAGCCGCCGCCACAGCTCCGAACTCCGGCAGTGCTGCGGGAGGTACTACAGATATTCCGGGGAATTCTTCTGAAAGGTACTCGGTAAGCCTTGAAAGAACGTATCGGTTGTTCTGAAGGACTCCGCCGTATACTGCGATAGTATCATATTTTCCGGATCGGCGCAAAAGTGCGGAAGAAAGCGAGCACAGCTCTCGCGCGGCATTATCAAGAATGCTCTCGCATATGCTGTCTCCCTCATCTGCGCACTGTGCCACTACCTTGGAAAAGTCCGCAACCTTATTTCTTGAGTATTCGGGAAGATATAGAGCATCTATTATTTTATAGAGGTCGTCCACTCCGTAATGCTTGAGTGCGGCATAGTAAAGCTTTGTTTTCTCTTCTCTGCCGTCCGCCATTTTAGAAGCGTATCTGAGACCTTCCACCGCAATATAATATGCGCTTCCTTCGTCTCCGAAGGCATATCCCCAGCCACCGCACGTTATGATCGAGCCGTTTTCGGTAATAGCGACGCCCATAGAGCCGGTCCCGCTTACTATCATCGCTCCCTGCTTTCCAAAGGAATGTCCGTAGAGCGCAACGTACAGGTCACTGTCCATATCGGCGGATATATTTGAATATCTGCCCATAAGCCTTTTCGTAGTATCAGCATCCGCCTTTGATTCAAGAGCCGAACAGCCGATAAAAACGTGTGCGATCTCTTCCTCCGGGATCACCTCGGTTATACGGGTGATCACGTCCTCAAGATTTTTTCGTGCGGTATCAAATCTTACGGCACAAAAATTTACGGTTTCCCCTGCGGTACGGAATATAAGCTCACCGTCGCGTGATACGACGACCGCCTTCGTATAGGTTCCGCCGCCGTCTATTCCTACGTAATATTTTCTCATACTGTTATTTTACCGTCTCGGCAAAAAGCTCTTTGCACGCAAAAACAAGTGCCGGCTCTGAATTTTGTGTATATTTTCCCGGAACTGCGTACCATGCGCACGCGCCTTCTGTCTCGTATCCGCCCTCTGAAAGCGATAAGGGATCGGGCAGATATGCGAAAACTCTGTCCGCACATCCGCAAACGATAAGTCTCTTACCCGTTATCTCAGTATATGCGTCACAAAGTGCCTTCCTGGTCTCAACAAAAGTCTCAAACGGAAGTGAGAGTATTGCAACGTCTCCAAGCTCAAACAGACGGACTCTTGCATTTACCGACGGATCTTTATTCTCTGCTATTTCCGCGAGCTGTATAGCGTACCAATTAGAATACACCGTTGCTCTGTAAACGCTGTTTTTATCCGTATCGTTAAGCTTGCGGTGGTTCCAATATTCATATTTCTCTTTAAGTGTAGACTCATCATACGTTCTTTGAAGAGGAAGAAGCGCATCCTTTGCATAGCAGCTTATCTTAATATACGAGGACGTCTTGCCCGCGTTTTTCATAAGAACGTTCTCGAGTGTTTTTACGACCTCGTTTCCGCACGCAGTGACGTTTGCTTCCTCGTCATCGCCGTACGGGCGCAGAGGGTTGATATTTCCACAAGCACTGTTAGTGAAAATTGCAAAGAAATCTTCTTTCTCCCTTGCATATGCGTGAAGCGCGGAGGGATAATCGGCAGATACACGCATGTTTGCGGCGGAAAGATTTACAGGGTGGCAGGAGGTATTGGCAAGCGCTCCTACAGTCTTATCTCCCGAAGAAAAGCTGAGGATACGAAGCGAATCGTCTCTCATTTTATCAGGATTCATTCCTATAACGACCTTACCGTCCACAATAGCGCGGCGGTTCATTCCTATCTTTATCTCAGCCTCGTCAAGACTCAGTGATACTTCTCTTTGATCTTTTCTCGCTCTGTCAACAAGGTCTCCGATGCGGCAAACTACGTCAGTCCAATGCTCTTCGTCCTTAGGAAGTGCATACAGCCCCCCCGATGCAAGTCCCGAGTGAGTGTGTGTGGAAAGTATCATAATGTTTTCGTCGGAAAGACCTGACGCTGATAATGCCGCGTCTCTTATTTTTTTCGAAAGACAGGCATCAAATCCAAGAACGTCAAAAACAAGGATCAGGCATTCTGTACCGAAAGCATCCTTCAGCATAAGAGCCTTCGCATAAAGAGGATCTCTTACCCCCACCGACGGTTCGCTTCTTGCGGCAAATCCGTCAAGATAAACATGTCTTTTCGGGGTTATCTCCATATCTGCATATCCGCAAAGTAATTTCGTTTTTTCCATTTCGTTTTCCTTTCTTCATGCTTCACCAAAGAGGTCTTATTTTTTCCGTGAAATTATTGATATGTGCTTGATTGATAGCGTCTCCCCCGTCTATATTACTGCTTGAAAAGACTTCAATATCTACGCCTTCTTCGCTTGCCGCCTTTACAACTCCGCACACTATCGCTTGAAGGATAGCCGCCCCGACAGACGTCGAGGTAGGTGACACGCGAAGCTCTCCGATCTCCATCGAAGCGTCTCCGTAGCATCCGTGATTATCAATTACGATATCCGCAACGTCGCAAAGCTTTTTCCCCGAGCTGTGTCTGGATGCTGCGGCAGACGTATGAGTCATGTTTGTTATTGCGATTACGGTAAGTCCTCTCTTCTTCGCTTCAAGGACCATTTCTACGGTAACGGCATTTCTTCCCGAATTTGAAAAGATAAGAAGCGTGCTTCCCTCTTCGAGCGCATAATGCTCGGCAAGCACCCCGGCATAGCCCTCAAGTCTTTCAAGAGTTGTACTCTTTGCCGCTCCCGCATGAAGCATCAATCCTTCATCAAGTATAGGATACACCCTTACAAGCCCGCCCGCTCTGTAAAATATCTCTTCGGCAAGAAGATGGGAATGACCTGTACCGAAGGTGTACAGCATCTTTCCGTTTTTCAGAGACTCAAAGCAGGCCTTGATTGCGGCGTCTATATTTTTTTCTTCCTTTTCAGCTACTTCGTCTATAAGGGCCGAAAGCTTTTTCAGATATTCATTTGAGATATTCATTTTTTCACCTTACTCTATTTCAATAAGCTCATATTCTCTTGATCCGTATCCCAGATCTGCCGCCGCTTCTATCGTGTGTATTCCGTTTCTTGATTCTATTCGCTTTACAAGATGATCTCTGCCTCTGTCCTTTGATGCGTAAACGAGATCTATGCACGCCTGATCTATTGCTATAGGGTCTGTGGATGCGAGTATACCGATATCCTTCATGCAGGGATCCTCGGCAACCGCACAACAATCGCAGTCTACAGAGAGATTTTTCATCACGTTGATATAAACTATATTACCCTTAAAAAGCTCAACGACAGATGAAGCGGCGTCTGCCATTGATTCAAGGAACAGATCGTGATCGGCAGTCCAAATATTTTCGGGAACACCCGCTCCGTGAATATACGCCTTACCGAATGATGAAGCAACTCCTATCGAAAGCTGTTTTATCGCTCCTCCGTAGCCTCCCATGGGATGGCCTTTAAAGTGCGAAAGCACAAGCATTGAATCATATTTCGACGTGTTCTTTCCAACGTAGTTTTTCTTTATTACCTTACCGTTCGGAATATCAAGCTCAAGATCCGGCCCCTCCGCATCGAGAAGATCAAAAGGAAAAAGATCACTCCAGCCATGCTCCTTTATAAGAGCCATATGCTTCTCGGTAGTATTTCTTTGTCCCTCGTATGCCGTATTACATTCGGTAACCGTTCCACCGACAAAATCTATCATCGGCTTCCAGAAATCCGGCCTTAAAAAATTCTGATTTCCCTTCTCTCCGGAATGCACCTTAACGGCAACGTTACCGGTAAGATATTTGCCGGTAAGCTTATAGAGCTCAAGCACCTTCTCGGGAGAAATATCTCTTGAAAAAAACACCTTACTCATACCAAACAGTCTCCTTCTTTATAAAAATATTTACGTTTATATTTTACCACGCCAATATCCTTTTGTCAATAGATGTGACAATACTTTATCAAATTATAACAACATTTGTCCAAACGGTGAGCAAAAAAAGGAAGAGCGTCCGAATGCAGACGCTCTTACGTAAAGAGATTTAAATTTCCCGAGATACGCGTAGACGATAGCTGTTGCTTTTGTTTGCGTAAATATCAAAGCATTTCAGTAAAATCGGAGAGCGCGTCCTCTATCGTAGAAAGCTCGGGATGCCATTTCCTTTCCCATTCAAGAGAAATATATCCCTCGAATCCGTCTGCTGTAAGGCGGTCGGTTATTGCCTTTATCGGTATATCTCCTTTTCCGAGGGGCATGAGCTTCATAGTCTCGCGGCATCTGTCCTTCACGTGTATATGCTTTATAAAAGGTTTTACCGCAAGATAAAATTCTTCCCATCCGTCTGCGTAAACGGCATCTGTATGGCATATATCCCAGATAAGACCGAAATTTTCGGTAGCGGAAAGCATGGAAAGTATCGGAGAGAGCATCCCGACAGTGTTATAGTCTCCGTGTACCTCGAGCAAAACGCTTATCCCGTAAGGCTTTGCAAGTGCGCACAGTCCGGAAAGAACCGATGCAACCTCGGTGGATGAGCAGGACTTTGTCTTTTTGTTCCCGAAAACGCGTATATATTTTGCTCCTATTTTTCTCGCAAAGGCTATATCCTTCAAAGTGTCTTCGAGCTTTCGCTTACCCTCAAACACCTCGTGACATGATACCGACGTACCGAGAACCGGGAAGGATATACCCGCATCCGAAAATCTTTTCAGGGTAGAATCTATATTTTCAGGCAAAAAATCTTCGCACTCATACACGTTCATCCTTCCGCAAAGGCCGCGCAGTTCTATTGCCCCTACCGAAAATCTTTTTGACAGCTCTATGACCTCGGATATCGAATATTCTGTACATCCGAGCGTTGAAAAGCAAAGCTTGTCATTTCTCATACTTATCCCTCCTATATTCAACAAAACGCTTTCGTGGCGAGAGAATCAAAAAGCGCTTTGCACCCCTCGTATATATCTCTGTATGCTACGTCAAATCTTCCCGTATACCACGGGTCGGAAACGTCTCTGTCGCTTCCGGCAAAGGAAAGCAGCTTATATATTTTCGAATCGGGATCTCCGCCGAAAATGCGGTGCATATTTCTTATATTCTCACTGTCCATTCCGACAAAGAGATCGTAGTTTGCATAATCCTCTTTCTGCAGCTGAACCGCGTATTTTCCATCGCAGTATATTCCGTGCTTTTTAAGCTCGGCCTTTGCTGGCGGATATATGGGATTTCCTACTCCTCCCGATATTTCCTCGTCACTGGTCGCACTTGACGAAACGGAAAAACGGCATCCCATACGCTTTTCATATACCATATGCATGAATATAAATTCAGCCATAGGAGATCTGCAGATATTTCCGTGGCAGACAAACATTATTTTCATAAACATCTCCGGGATTTTTATTTGATATTTACATTATACCACAACCCACAAAATAAAGCAAGTGATTACAAAGAAAAATACACATAAAAAATTATTTTATAATTCAAAGCAAAAAAAGCATTGACAAATCCTAAGATCGGTGATATAATTTATAATTAATAATAACATTATCGTTTAAGGTTTACCATGCGACACACAAAAAATAAAAACACTGAATTTCTCTCGGCCCTCCATGACGGACTGCCTATAGGACTTGGGTACTTTCCCGTATCCTTTGCCTTCGGAATATTTTCGGTAAACGGAGGTCTCTCCGCGCTTCAGGCACTACTGATCTCTATGACAAATCTTACGTCCGCAGGTCAGCTTGCGGGTGTAACGCTGATGTCTCTCGGGGCTCCTTTTCTCGAGATCGCACTTTCCCAGCTCGTTATAAATCTGAGATATGCACTGATGTCTCTCTCTCTTTCTCAAAAGACAGACGCTTCTGTAAAAACGGCAGACAGATTTTTAATATCCTTTTTTATAACCGACGAGATCTTTGCGGTTTCATCAAGTAAGAGGAGCATAGGCCGTAAATACATGTACTCTCTCGCTATACTGCCGTATATCGGATGGAGCCTCGGTACTCTGTGCGGAGCGCTTCTCGGTGAAATACTTCCGGCAGCTCTTATATCCTGTCTTGGCATAGCAATATACGGAATGTTCGTTGCAATAATAATTCCCGTAGCAAAGAAAAGCCTTCCCGTACTCGGAGTTATACTTTCCGCGGCAACTGTCAGCTGTCTGATAAAGTACACTCCTCTTTCGGGCTTTATCTCTGAAGGCTTCTCGATAATAATATGCGCTGTTCTCGTTTCTGCGATCTTTGCGCTTATATGCCCGATCAAGGAGGTGGAGGAGGATGAGTGATATAAAATACTTTTTCATCTGTCTTATCTGCATGGCGGGGATAACTTATCTTGTACGTATGCTTCCCTTAGTGCTTTTTCGTAAAAAGATAAAAAGCAGATTTCTCAAATCGTTTTTCCACTACATCCCGTACGCTGTACTTGCGGCAATGACAGTGCCCGCCATACTGTACTCGACGTCGTCTGTTGCGTCGGCTGCTGCAGGTCTGTGTGTAGCTCTTCTCCTTGCATATTTTGAGCAAAGTCTCATTGTAGTTGCGGCAGGGGCGTGCATCATAGTTTTCATAGTTGAAAGATTCATCTGAAAAGCTATTGACATTTTACATTTGATGTGTTATAATATTCTACAATAAACTGCCACCGGGTAGTGAGGTGCAAATATGCATCCGTCCACACATCGTTAGGTCTTTGAAGATGTGTCGGCGGATGCATTTTCATTTTTTGGAGGTCACGATGAAAAAAAGAAGTACTTTAGCACTCACAAAATTTGAATTATCCCTTTGGATATTATCCTGTAGTGTAATGATCGTCGGATACGTGGTCGCTCCCGAAAACGGGTCGCTGAATTTCATAGCGTCGCTCATAGGTGTAACGGCTCTTATTTTTGTTGCAAAGGGGCATGCCGTAGGTCAGCTTCTCACCATAGTTTTCGCTGTTTTATATGGGATCATATCTCTTGAACTGAAATACTACGGAGAAATGATAACATACGTATGCATGAGCGCACCGATGGCTCTTTGCGCGCTTATTGCGTGGATAAAGCACCCTTACGAGGACAGCTCCGAGGTTGAAATATCTACCATTTCAAAAAAGAATGGGCTTCTCCTGCTCTTATCATCGGCTGTCGTTACTTTTGTTTTTTACTTTATACTTAAGTGGCTCGGCACCGCAAGTCTTCTCGTCAGTACGATTTCGGTAACAACCAGCTATATAGCATCCGCTCTTACCTTTCTGAGGAGCCCCTACTATGCGCTTGCATACTCGGCAAACGATATTGTTCTTATAATTCTTTGGATAATAGCCTCTGTTGGCGATCCCTCGTATATAGTTATGGCGGCATGCTTTGTAATGTTTCTTTTTAACGATCTTTACGGATTTTTTAATTGGCAGCGTATGAAACGCAATCAAACGCACGCAAAATAAATAGCGCAATATATGCGCATACTATTTTCAGATTCGGAAAATGAGGTACAAGGAATGAGACTTTTCACTAAAGACAGATCCTTCTACAGATCTCTTTTATCGCTCGCTATCCCCGTCGCACTGCAAAATCTTATAACATTTGCGGTGTCGTTTGCGGATAACGTTATGGTCAGCAGCCTCGGAGACAGTGCGGTATCGGGAGTATATATGGCGAACCAGCTTCAGACCTTTCTGCAGATGTTCTCGGGAGGAGTGGAAGCAACCATCCTTATTCTTGCGGCACAGTATTGGGGAAAGCGTGATACAAAAAGCATAAAAAATATTGTTTCATTCGGAATCAGGGTTTCGGTAGCGGTCGGATCTATCCTGACTGTGGTATGTCTTCTGTTTCCCTCCTCCATTATCTCGCTTCTGACAAAGGAGGCATCGGTAATATCCGATGGATCGGCATATCTGAGGAGAGTATGCCTATCTTATATTTTCTTCTGCATTACGCAGTCTCTGATCGCCGCAATGAGAAGCGTTGAGATAGCAAAAACGGGAATGTACGTTTCTCTGTGTTCTCTGTTTATAAACGTAGGACTGAACTATATATTGATATTCGGAAAACTCGGAGCTTCTCCGATGGGGCTGCAAGGCGCCGCTATAGCTACACTTATATCAAGAGTCGCCGAATGTCTCATAATTACGGTGTACGTGCTGTTTTTTGACAAACGACTCGGTATGCGTGTAAAAGATTTCTTCAAAACGGACAGGGTGATCACACGTGATTTTATAAAGTATTCTATTCCCGTGATCAGCGGAAACATCGTATGGAGCATAAATCTCATGACGAACTCCGCTATACTCGGACGCTTCTCTGAAGAAGTCATCTCCGCTGTCAGCGTTGCCAACACAATGAATTCTCTTGCATACATCGCCATAAACGGAATGTCATCTGCGGTAGGTATAATAACCGGAAAGACGATCGGTGAAGGAAAAACAGAGCTTATAAAAGAATATGCAAGAACTACACAGATACTTTTTCTTTTACTTGGCATCATGACGGGTGGACTGATATTTACAATAAGAGCTCCATTTATCGCCCTCTACAAGGGAATATCTGCAGATGCGGCAGTATATTCTATGCAGTTTATAAACGTTCTTGCGGTAACCTCAATAGGAACGTCCTATCAGGCAGCGTGCCTCGCGGGACTTGTAAAGGCAGGAGGCGACGTAGGATTCGTATTCAAAAACGACACGATCTTTGTTTTTTGCGTCGTAATTCCCTCCGCGCTTATCGCGCTTAATACGGGAGCTCCTGCGTGGATAGTTTTTGCATGTCTAAAATGCGATCAGATACTGAAATGCATTGTAGCTTATTTCAAAATAAACAGCTTCAACTGGATGAAAGATCTTGCCAGAGATACGAAATGACAAAAAAGTGCTTGTTCGATTATTTTTTTTAAATTTTTTTAAGGATGGACATTTTTCAAAAAACGGCTACTTTGATCTATGAGGGGTATTTTTTAATTCCACAAGGAGGTAAGCAATGGAGCTCAGGCATAAAAGCAAAGACAAAATATTAAGTGACGAAGCCATAATCGAACTTTATTTTGAAAGAAACGAAGATGCTATAAAATTCACCGACATAAAGTACGGGAAGTATCTGCTCGGCGTTGCCGACTATATCGTACACGACAGGCTTGACTGCGAGGAATGTCTCGACGACACGTACATAGCCACCTGGAATTCCATACCACCCGAAAGACCGAGACTGTTCCGGGCGTTTCTGACGGCTATAATGAGGAAAACGGCTACAAGATGTTTTAGACATAAGAGAAGACAAAAGCGTGTTCCTCCTGAGCTTATAGACCCGATCTCGGATTTTGAGGATATTCTGAGCGACGGTACGGATATTCAGGAGGAATATAACGTCAATGATATCCGCAAATGCATAAATGAATATCTTCGATCGATCCCGGAAAGAAGGCTGTATATATTTATGGCAAGATACTATTTTTCTCGCCCTATAGAAGAAATAACCGACTCACTTGGGGTGAGCAGGTCTACTGTATACAACGAAATAGCGTCAATAAAAATAGGCTTACGTCAGAAGCTCGAAAGTGAGGGATTTGTAATATGAAAAAGGACGAATTACGAGACGCATTTGACGGCATTGACGAAAGTATAGTTGAAAAATTCATACGAGAAGACGAGCGCATTATAAAGCACAAAAAAGAAAGCCGTCGAAAGAGGACTCTTGCAATAATAAGAAGAACGGTGGCGGCATGCCTTTGTCTCTGCATTGCTGCGGGGGCGGGTTTTATCATACGCAATTCGCTTTTACCGTCAGAAACAGCCCCGCATGAAAGCACATCCTCACCCGACTCTGCGCCTACCTCATCGGGTGCGGATAACAAGGAAGGTCTTTTTGACATGAGCTTGTTTTCCGAAAAATATTCCGGAAGATCAGTAAACATACTCTGCTGGGACAGTGAACATCAGGAATTTGAAGCTACCGCAAATGAGATCATCGGTTCAAATGATATAAACGAGGCTATTTTTGAAAGGAACAAAAAGGTTTCCGAGGCTCTTGGCATTAAACTCGCATTCAACGTTCAGGATGATGATTCGGGGAAAAAAGCTACGATACTTGCATACGTAGAGCGGTGCGAATCCTCAGGCGAGCCTCTCGACGTCATAGCTCTTTATTCGAGGACCTCGGCTTTGCTTGCGCAAAAGGGACATCTTTTGCCGCTAAACTATTATCACGATTACATAAATCTAAGTAATCCGTGGTATCCCGAAAGCATTAAAAAGGACACCGATATAGGCGGAAACACCTATTACGTAACCGGTGACATATCCACAAATACACTGTATCTTATGGTTGGATTTATATTCAACAAGGACCTTATAGACAAAAATAACGATATCGGATATACGTCCGACAGCCTTTATACACTTGTAAAAGAACAGAAGTGGACACTTGAGGAGATGTATAAGCTTGTCGGAAGCTATTGGAACGATCTCGACGCCAACGGAAAGAAAACAGAAGCTGACGGTGTCGGACTGCGCACATATACGTATCATCTCGAGTCGGTATATTTCGGCGCCGGGCTCAGTATGGTAAGCATAAACTCAAGTCCGCCGTCTGCCGATAAGCTGATCACGCTTTCTTCCGACCATTCGGGAAGCAAAGCTATAGAGATAGCAGATGCTCTCGGAAAAATAATGACATCAAACTCGGGATATAACGACTCGTCTGCCGCGGTGCATTTTTCACTCGGAAACGACATATCTATGATACTCCGTATACGGGATATCGAGAAGTTCTTACTTTCGGAAAGCTCGAACTTGCGTTACGGACTTTTACCGATTCCGAAATACGATACCGAGCAAAAGAATTATATAACCACTCCGGGTATTCCATTCACACAATGGGGAATATCTTCCTCCTCGCGGGACTATGACAGAGAGGTGATCTCAGCGGCAATAATAGAGGCGATGGGATACTTCGCTCAGAGTACTACCTCTCCTACGGTTTTTGACACTCTTTTTCCGGAAACCGAGATCGAAGAAAATAATACTCAGGCAAGAAAAAATGATCTTGAAAGCTTTAACGTTATGAAGAGAACTATCTCGCTTGACGTTGGCAGAATGCTTATCTTTCCCTCTAATTTCGGATTATATAACGATTGGGCAACCAGTGCGGCAAAGAGACAGAACTGGGCTGCTGTATCCAAATCTCTCGATCCGCTACTTTCGCAGTCTTTGAAAGGACCTTCCGAAGATTTTTACGGCTTGTCGCAATCGTTCAAACCAACCAAATAGCGTATACTTTCCCCACACTGAAAAATCTTTGTGGGGAATATTTATTTTCTTGACAAAAGTCATACTTTATGATATAATTTTTTTAAAAAGTATTACGTATCCCGGACGTTTTGACTACTTATATTTATGAGGAGAATTCTTGGCAAGGGAGGTGCAGTCGGTGTCGCGTCACAGTCATAAAAGCAATATTGTCTCCGAGCTTTGCGACAAAGAAATAATAGATCTTTATTTTGCACGGAGCGAGGACGCAATAAAGCAAACAGATATAAAATACGGAAAATATCTTTTTTCCGTAGCTGAACGCATAGTTCACAGCAATCTTGACAGTGAGGAATGCCTGAACGACACGTATCTTGCCGCTTGGAACTCAATGCCTCCCGAGAGACCTGCGATTCTGCGTGCCTTTCTTACAAGAATAATGCGCAATATAGCAACCGACCGCTTTAGACAGAAAACAAGAAAGAAACGAATCCCGCCTGATATTATTGATCCCCTATCCGACTTTGAAAACATTCTCATTGACGAGCATGATGTTCAGGAGGAATATATACTCAAGGAGATCGGTGAACGCATAGATCAATACGTAAGAGCTCTTTCGGAAAGACGCATGTATATCTTTATGGCAAGATACTATTTTTCACGACCGACAGACGAGATAGCAGAAACTCTCGGTGTAAGCGTGTCCACCGTAAGCAAAGAGCTTACAGCAATAAAAATAGGTCTGCGCCAGGTGCTTGAAAGTGAGGGTTACATAATATGACAAAGGAAAATCTCAGAGACGCTATCGGAAACATAAGTGAAAAAAACATAGAGCGCTTTTTAAGGAAAGACGATATACTGAAGCAAAAAGTAAAAAAACAGAAGAAAAGCATTAAAGAAGTCGCTCTCCGAGCTGTTGCGGCATGCCTTTGTCTGCTTATTATTGGAGGTTCCGTTTTTCTTATACACGGAGGATACAAGCATAGCATCCCTTCTGACGGCACTACGGACATCGGCACGACTGATGCGATTACGTCGCCGGATTCTGAAAGCTATACGCTTTTTGATACCGAGGCCTTCAGAAGCAAATACAGCGGAGGCGCAGTAAATATACTGTGTTGGGACAGCACTATGCCGGAATTCGAAATATCTGCAGAAGAGAGCCAAAGCGGCGATATAGTAAAAGAGGCTATTTATAAAAGAAACGCTTCTACCGAAAAAGAACTCGGCATTTCTCTTATATTCAATCAACAGGACGACGACTCCGGCATGGCGGCTTCCATACTGCAATACGTAAAGACTCAGCTTGCCGAAGAAAAAACGTTTGACGTAATATCTCTCTATTCAAGAACCGTCGGCGTCTTGACAATGCAAGGTCTTCTCCTTCCCCTTAATTACACGAAGGAATATCTGAATCTCGATAATCCCTGGTATCCCAAAAGCATAAAAAAAGACACTTCTATAAAAGGAAACACCTACTACGTCGCGGGGGATGTTTCAACAAACGTGATATATTCTACCTATGCCTTTATTTTCAACAAGGATATACTTAGTGAAGATCCTTCCGTTGGCTACACGGCAGATAGCCTTTACACACTTGTCAAGGAACAAAAATGGACTGTGGAAGAAATGTACAAGCTTGTGGGAAGCTATTGGAAGGATCTTGACGGTGATGAAAAGAAATCAAGATCGGACGGCTTTGGCTTCAGAAGCTACAACTATCATATGGACGCTTTATGCTTCGGTGTCGGATTTGATATGCTTGTAATAGATAACGATGCTACGGAATCCGACATGCTGTTGACCCTGTCTCCCGATTATACAGGACAAAGAGCAATAGATTTCGTTGACTATATCGGGAAGCTTATGACGTCAAACACAGCCCTCAACGATGAGTCTTGCGCAAAAAATTTTTCTGCCGGAAACGATATATCTTTTTTAAGCAGGATAAGAGACATAGAAAAGCTTACAAGTACCGAAGGTCAAAATATGGACTACGGTCTCCTCCCTGCTCCCAAGTATGACACAACGCAACCGGAATACCGAAGCTACGTCGGAGCCGATTGCTCGTTGTGGGGTATATCATCGTCGCAAGCAGATGATTATGACAGGAAGGCAATGTCAGCGGCGGTAATAGAGACTATGGGCTACTACTCCATGCAATATACAACGACGGCTATATTCAACGACTTGTTTCCGAATCAAAATGTATACGACAACACGAATGATAAAGATAATTTTATTTTGATAAAGGAAACTTCAAGCATAGGAGCAGACCGCATATTTATAAGAACCATGAGTTTTTATATTGGAGGTGAAATTATGGGAACCTATGCCGCAAAGGGTACAGACTACGGTAAATATACGTCATCCTTAAAAGCACACTACCGTCAGGCTATTGAGAATGTGTCAAAAACACTGTTTGAGCTTTCAAAAGCCTTTCCTCCGTCGGATGAGTAACGCAAAAAAGACAGAGAACGTTACGTTCTCTGTCTTTTTTCTTGTGCATCAAAGATATTTTTCAAGAAGTCTCACGTCCTCTTCCTCGGTTGCCCAGCTTGTAGCAAAGCGGACTACGGTATGATCCTCATCAAGCTTCTCCCAGAAGCTGAAAGCAACGTTTTCTTCAAGTGCCTTTTTCTTTGCGTTACTGAGCACGATAAATATCTGATTTGTGGGACTGTCTATAAAGAATCTGTATCCCTTCTCTTTGAATACAGCGCGGAGGAGGTCAGCCTTTTCTATCGCGTTTTTACTTATCCTGAAATAAAGATCATCCGTAAAGAGTGTATCAAACTGAAGACCTATAAGTCTTCCCTTTGCAAGCATTGCACCGTGCTGCTTCACTCTTGTCATAAAATGCTTCGGTGTATTATTCTTGGTAAAGACAACCGCCTCACCGCAAAGGGCACCGACCTTCGTTCCTCCAATATAGAAAACATCACACAGATCTGCTATTTCGGGAAGCGTAAGCTCTGAGGCAGAGCATACAAGACCGTATCCAAGCCTTGCTCCGTCAAGGAAAAGAGGAACAGAAAGCTCGCGGCACACCGAAGAAAGCTCGGTGAGCTCCTTCTTTGTGTATAACGTACCGTACTCGGTGGGATGAGATATATATACCATTCCCGGAAACGGCATATGCTCATGGTTAGGATCGGCATAAAAATCCGTAACGTAGGATCTGACAGAGGATGCGGAAAGCTTTCCGTCCTTTTGCGGAAGTGTGATCACCTTGTGTCCGGAATATTCGATCGCACCAGCCTCATGAAGACTGACATGGCCTGTTTCGGCGGCAATGACCGCCTCATACGGAGCGAGAACGGTATCTATAACAAGCTGATTCGTCTGTGTTCCGCCCGCCACAAAAAACACCTCTGCGCTATCGCACTTGCATGCCTTTTTTATCTTCTCCTTTGCAGATGCGGAATATTTGTCCTCCCCGTATCCGGAGAGCTTTTCCATATTGGTTTCGATAAAGCGTTTGAGTATAAGCTCGTGTGCGCCTTCCGAATAATCGTTT
>SVRJ01000059.1 GCA_015064885.1 Oscillospiraceae bacterium | reverse complement strand
TCCGGAAGAATTATATTCTCCTCGTCGCCTACGTATGCCAGAAGAAATACGTCTCCGTCCTCAAAATAAAGATATCCGTTTTCATTCTGTATCTTACTTTTTACGTTATCGTGTATAAACTTTGCGTTCTTTGCGATACCGCCGTTATCGTCCGAGCCCTTTTCGAGCTTTATTTCGGTATGATTTATTACCTCAAGGAGCTTCTCACAGCCGAGAAACGCATTCTCACCTATTTTTTCAATGCTGTCCGGCAGAGACACGGATACAAGAGATCTGCAATTTTGAAAGGCTTCCTTGCCTATTTCGGTAATTGAGGAATGTATATAGAGAGTTGTGATCGCAGAATTGTCGGCAAAAGCACGGTCGGCAACTCCGCTTACGGGAAGCCCGTTATATTCACAGGGGATAACAATGTCTGTTCCGTGCCCGCTGCAGCCGGCAACGAGATAGGATCTACCGTCGGCAGCCTTAGTATATTTAAGGCTTTCGGTAGCCTCCATCTTATTACACCAGATACAGTGCCTTATATCGTTGTAACGGTGAGCGACAATACCTATCTCCTCGGTCTCCTCCTCGCCGCAAACGGTACACACACGACGGCGCAGCCCTTTTTCAATACAGGTAGGCTCTTTCACTACCGTCCATTCACCGCATACGTGATTCTTGGTCTTTTCTCCGCATGAAGCGGCAAGCATTACAGCCGCCATTATCAATACGGCAAGTACCGCTCCTTTTATATATTTATTCATCTAAAAACAAGCTCCTTATTATTTTGCGCTTATGCGACAAATTACGATTAAATTATATCACATTTTTTTGTTTTTGTCAATAGGTCTTCGTCGCTATTGACATTTGTCCGAAAAAGTGATATAATGTTCATTGAAAAACAGAGCCAAAAGCAAAACATCAAAAACACAATATATACTGAGAGGATATATATGGACATAAACAAAATAATTAAAGAGCTTGAAGATTGTCCGTGCGGAAGAGCGCATACGGTAGACATAAAAGCCGTAAAGATAGGCCGCGGTCTGAAGGATCGCACCGCCGATATACTTAAGGAATATGATTTTCCGAGAAAGCTGCTTGCGGTTGCGGACAAAAACACTCTTAACGCTTCATGCGGAATTATAGAGATACTTGAGGACGGAGGCTTTGAAGTTAGGCTCAAGCTTTATGAAAATTTTCGCGAGCCTCACATAAGCTTTGTACACGAGATAGAGGACGAATGCAAGAACTGCGACGCTATTCTTTCGATAGGCACGGGAAGCCTTAACGACATCTGCCGAATGGCGGCTCTTACCTCAGACAAGGAGTTTGCTATATTTGCCACAGCGCCTTCAATGGACGGTTTTGCGTCTGCGACCTCACCTATAATTGAAAACAACATAAAGTCAACTCTCCCCGCAAGACAACCGAGTATCATAATAGCCGATACTGAAATTCTTGCGCACGCTCCCGCCCCGCTTAAGAGCGCGGGTTTTGGAGACGTCATCGGTAAGCTCACAGCCATAACCGATTGGAGAATATCAAATCTCCTTTCGGGAGAATATTACTGCGAAAGAATAGCTGATCTTGTAAGGAATGCACTCAAAAAGCTCATATCTATGGCTGACAAAGTTACAAAAGAGGATGCAAAAACAGCCGGTCTTATAATGGAGACACTCGTTCTCACCGGCCTTGCAATGAAGCTCGCAGGGGTTTCCAGACCTGCGTCGGGTGCCGAGCATATGATCTCACATTTCTGGGGAATGAAAAAGCTTGAGGAAGGTAAGCCCTCTGACTTTCACGGTAAAAAGGTTGGCATAGCCACTCTTGCTCTGACTGAGGCGTACAGAAGTTTGGCATCTGATAAGGATATAGAATTTTGCGATGATGCACCGGATTGGAGTTCGATATACGATGCATACGGGCCGAAATTTTACGACTATGTAAAAGAGATGAACCTCCGATCCGCAACCGAAGGCATATCGCCAAAACTGCTTTCGGAAAATTGGGATAAGATATGCTCGATAATAAAAGAAGAGCTTCCCACAGCAGAGGAGCTGAAGGATATTCTCACAAAAGCAGGCTGCGCTACAAAGTATAACGAAGCAGATATTGACGCTGAGCTTGCACGGCTTGGTATTCTCTATCATCCGTATATGAGGCATAAGATAATACTGTCGCGGCTGCTCGCTATGACAAACAGATCTATAGACACACTCACGTCTATATGCTCATAACAAAAAACAGGCTCATACGGACACAAAAGTCCGTATGAGCCCGCTTTTATTTATAAAACATAAAATAGACTTACCGTTTGATCTCACACCAGGAATAAGGGGCGAGAGTAATTCCTTCGTAAGTTTTTTCTTCATCACTGAAGTTTCCGACGATGCGGCTTCCGTCACTGTAGTGAGCGACTTCTATTCCGCTGTCCTTTCCGTCCTCTTCTACAAACTCGTAGGAGATGATGTGGAGAAGCTGCTTATCGGCAAGCGTTCTGTATTCGTCGCAGCCCTCCTTGATATATTTAACGCTTTCACGGAGACTTTCATCCGTATCGCAGATCAGATCTGTGTTTCCCATCCAGTTAGCGTGACCGCCCGTTCTGAATTTAGAGTAGAAGTAAAATGACGGTCTTCCGCCTCGCATAATAAACGTGAGTCTGTCCTCCGGGGTCTTTATCGGGAAATTGACGGTAGGGCTTGTTGGATTGTACAAAATTATTCCGTGATATATCATCTCAAAGAAGGGAACGAATCTGCTTGCAAACTGAACCTCTTTCCTTCCGAATCCGTCTCCGAACGAAACGTAAAGTCCGTAATCCAAACATCCGACTGCAAAATCGAAGCATCCCTCGGATGAGAATCCACCGAAAAGACCCTTCTCATACGTCATTATCGCCTGAGCATACTTTATAGCCTCTGAGGTATACACCGGATGGTCGGGAGAGTGACAGGTGTCCGGCTCAACTATAGATATAACGTCGGTAAAATGCAGTCCGTTTTCACCCAGTGATGCAAGACGGGGCTGACTCCTCATAGAGTTTTTCAGTTGCTTTGCGAGGCATACGTGGTATGCGTGGCCTCCGCTATAGCTTCCTATCTGCAGATACTCTCCGTCCTCGTCCTTGCATATATCATCCCACGTAAACGTGTTGGCTATTTCGTAGGCATCTATCCAGTTTGTATGCGTTGATATGCGGTATCCGAGGCTCTTTACGTATTCCGCCGTCCTCCTGAACTCCGACTCACCGCCAAGCCTCTCATCTATAGGAAAGAGCTGCGGGAATCTTCCGTCATGGCCTCCGATATTCCATCCGACAAGCTGAAGATCAGCTCCCTCAACTCCCTGAGCTTTGAGCTCGTCTGCAATATCTCTCACACGCGCAAACGTGCATGCGGTAAACATTTCGGGCTCATTTTCCACCGTCTGATGCTTTACGGGAGACGGGCTCGGCTTCCATCCCATTCTTATTCTTATCAGTGGGTGCTTTCTCGAATATTCTACAACCTCTCGCTCTTTACATTTATCCGAAAGCAGTGTTATTTCACCGCGCTCAAGTCTCAGAGTTCTCTCAGCGAGAGCAAATGCGGAGAGGCCCTTGTCATAGTCTATTTTTATAAGCTCGACCCTTACGTCATCGTATACCGGGTCAAATCTGCCTCCGAAGCGAATTACCGGAGCAACAGTATATTCTCCGTTTTCACACTTCAGTCTGAAGGAATATTTATAATTTCTTTCTATACGCACAAGGGCGCAAAAATCATTTTTGCATATTCCGTAAAGAGACATTATCGGCTTATCATATGTGTATACGGTATCCTCCCTGTCTTCAAAACGGACGTAGATATCTCCTCGCATTGAGATATTTCTCGGCAGGATATAAAATCCCTCGTCACCCACCCTCGCGGAAGATATTTCGGGGAAAAGAGTAATAGATCTTACTCCCTTCAGTTTTTCTTTTGGAAGAGTGAGGGTGATTATTCCTTTATATTCAGCCGCTTCAAACGTAAGCACTTTGCCTTCATCGGTATAGGCGCGGTATTTTCTGTCAAGCATATTTTTTCCTCCGATCGGATGTCTTTTTCATAAATTATTATACCATATAAAAATAGCTTTGTCAACCGCAAACAAAGTAATTTTTGCAAAAGCGAAGGGCCTCAAATTTTCATTTGAGACCCCGATGTTTTAAAATTTAAAGCTTTGGCGGTGATACGTCATTTTTTGACACTTCATTTGATAGGCTATCCGACATTGTCTCCGATCCCTCCTCGGGTATAGGCTCCTTTTCGGGAACCTTCTTTTTTGAAAGCTTTACCTTAAGGAAGATGATCAAAGCTATAACGGCTGCCGCAAGAAGCGTTACGAGTATGACGACGAACATATTTTCATACAGATCCGGATCGTATACGTTGACCTTAAAACTGTATACGACGTTATCGTACTCAAGAAGGCCGTCAAAGTTAAGGTCTACTGCGGCGAACGTAACCTCTACCACAGATTCTCCCTGTTTTATTCCCACGACCTTACTGTTCTCGCATATAGCGAATTTTCCGCCCTCCGCAACCGTAACGGTAAGCGGATAATTATCTATAAGAGATACCCAATCAACAGAGGTAAAATCGTATACTCCGTCCTTCTCTATCGTTATATCAGAAAAGTCGGGCTCAGCGCTGCTTGCTTCTACCGTAAGCATACCGCAGAATACGTCTATAGAATACATATAAGTAACGTCGTTTCCGTTCTCGTCAAGTATTCTTACAGACTCGCAGTCGTTGTTTGTAACTCCCGTATACGTCCTTGCTCCCACGGTGTTCACGCGGAGGCTGTGCCCTTCAATGAGGGCTCCGCTGATTATCTCGGCACCCTCTGCCGTCAGCTCGCGTCCGTCAAACTTCTTTGACGCACTTGCGGTAGTTATGGCAAGATAGGTATACTTGTTTCCGTTTTCATCCGTGTATTCGGTATATACGTTCTTCCTTGAAATATCTATCGAATAATTACGAAGTGCGGACTCATACGTAACGTTGCGGAAGCGTACGTTTGAGAAATGTCTTACGTCAAGAGTTACGTGTACGTCTGTTCCCTGATATTCAAGGACACCGTCACCGTTTTCATCGATGTCATTAAACGAAATAATAACGGTAGCCTTTCCCGAACCGATTATCTTGAAGCCCGGATCGGTATCGCCCGGATCTGACAGAGGTGTGGCGGCAACTCCCCCGCCGTCAAACACACGCACAGACCAGAGAAGCTCTTTCGGAATATTAACTATTCTGTCCTCTCCTCCGCTGTACAGATCTATAAGTATCTGACGCGCGGGGAATATCAGATCTCCGCTATTCATATATATAAGCTTCTGAACTCCCGAAGGAACTATAGGAAGCACGGTAAACGTTCCCTCTCTTATACGCAGGCAGTATTCGCTTGATACGTCGTTTCCGTTTTCGTCAACAATAGAAAGCGAATCTACCGTAGCCTTTACCGAGCCTACGTAGGTTATAGAAGCATTGGTGTGCGCTATAAGCTTATGCCCTTTTTTCAGCTTATCACCCGTGACCTTTACCTCGGGGATCTTCAGTGCTTTTCCGTCGTAATATTTCTGAACGCTCGGAAATTCAATGAATATCTCGGGGCGTAGCTCGGGGAATGCGTTCTGGTTTCCGAATATGGGGTCCTCCGAGAAGGAGAAAAGGTTACTTCCGCTTCCCGATGGCGTAGCCTCTATAGGATACCATGCGCCGTCAATATATATTTCTACCCATGCATGGGCAGGCGACTTGACGGGTGTCCATTCTCCCGCCTTGCTCTGGCACTTATATCCCACGGCAACACGCGCGGGAATACCGTAGGATCTGTAAAGGAGAGCCGCTGCTCCCGCATAGTGAATACATATTCCCTCCTTTGCGGTAGTAAGGAAATATATTATCGTGTCCTGATCCTCGGGATACTCACTGTAATTAAGATTGTATTTTGCAGTTTTCTTGAGATAATATACTACGTCGGAAATAAGAGTGGGGCTTGTTGCGTACACTCCGTTTTCGGCGGCGATCTCTATAAGGCGCTGCTTGAGTGAAGGATCTACGTCGAGATAATTCTTATATACCCACTTTGTATACTCGTCGATCTCCCTGCTATGGAAGGGCTCGGAGTTGTATACAAGCTCTCTCGTCTCCTCAAAATCATAAAAGAATACAGAATATTCACTCGAGTCTGCAATATTGGCGATATCGCTCAGCATTCTGTCCGGGAATGAACTTGAAAAATATGTGGAATAGAAATCGGTAGTTCCCTTTATTTTCAGCTCATAAGTCTTCGCGTTGAAGCCCGGTATAGATTTAAGTCTGTCAGAAGCATAAAGGAGCGGGTTCTTCTTAAGATAATTGTTGCTGTACGGGACACCCGCATCCCACGACTTGCCGTTATAATTTCCGTAGCTCGTTCCGCGTAGGAATATAGTCTGCTTCTTTTCGGTAAGGATATAGAAGAGAGGCTCGTCGTCTTTATTATTTCCTTCGTTATTTCCGCTGTTGTCCGGGGGAGTGTCCTCGCCCTGCGAAGGATAATTAAGCTGGGGAGGAAGCACCGGGTTTTGAGGTGTGTTGTTGCTTCCCGGATCGTCTGACGGAGGAATATTTGGCGGCGTATAGTCGACCGGTTCATCACCGATGTTTGCATTCGGAGGGGGATCGTGCGGGGTATTAAGCTTAGGTACCTCTATATCATAGGTAGGAGGTGCCTCGCCGTATATATCCGTCCTTCCGAGTCCGCTTGCTTCTTTCGGGAGGACAACAAGTGAACCGTACTCGTAGTTTATAATATAGTTTCTTGCAACCGATGAGTTAAACGAGTTTCGTATATCCGCGGTAAAGACGTTCTCTACCGTTCCCACGTCGGTTATAGAGCTCTTTGTAAGCACCACTGCACTGTGTCCGTATGCGAGAGTTCCGTCATACAGATACAGAGTGTTCTGAGTAAAGTAGGTGTCTCCCGTATACGTGAATACGCTTACGGGCGATTTGAGAGTTATCTCTCTCGGATATATGCGCAGAGTTCCGGTAATTACGGTAAGCTCATAGTTATCCGCTACGTTTACCACCAGAGGATTGTCGGTGCCGAGTAATACCGTAAAGTCATTTCGGATACTGCCTACCTCTGTTATCGTATTAAAGTATTCGCATTTTATCCTGTCAAGCTCTGCGACAGAACCTTCCAAAAATACGAGTCCGCCTTCCGGAACGAGGGGCTCACCGTCATATACCTTTGAAAGATCCGGGCTTTTTACGGTAAGCTTGCGCTTGACTACGGTAACCGTTCCGTAATCATAGGTTATATCATAACTGCCTATGGCATCTGAAGAAAAGTCTTTATTTGTTATCGACAGTATCTCTATCTTATTTTCTATAGATCCGACGTTTATTATTGTCTCTTTATTCTTTTGCAAAGATATACTGTCGGACGCCGCAAGAGAACCAACCGTCACCGTAAGCTCACCGCGAAGCGTGATATCCATACCGCAGTATTCGGCTACGACGTCATCGGTTTTTACTGTTATCTTGCGCTTTGTTATCTTTATCGTTCCCGGAGAGACGGTGACCGAATATCTGTCCGAAACATCTTCACCTGTAACAGAATCCTTTATAACTATCGGAGAGGATTCACTGAAGGTGTTTCTGTATTCTCCTGCAAACACGGCTTCAACGTGGAATACTATGCTGCTTTCAACAAGCTTGTCGTTTCCGAAGAACTTGCCCGATATCATATCGTAGGTATGGCATATCTTCTTTGTTCCGTCATATTCGGCAGTGAGACTTCCCGTACTGAAGACGAGCCTTATTTTTTCGACCTCGACAATACCGGGTGCCGTCTGAACGTCATAGCAGTAAGTAACGTCTCTTCCGTCCTTGTCAAGTATCTTATACGAGGTTATAACGCTTACAGATCTGCCGATCTCGGTCTGTGTTCCCTCATATGTAACGACCGCGCTGTCTCCTTCCGCAAGCGATCCCGATTCCACGTACCAGCCGCTCGGAGTTATCGGAGTAGCGTCATATTCCTTGACCGCCTTTTTCACTGACAGAACTATCGGTCTTTTCTCTACGATAAGCTCACCGCTGTCAAGTGTGACGTTATACGCAGAGGAAACGTCCTCACCGTCCGCATTTATTATTCTGAAGCGATCTATCGATACGACGCCCGCGTCAGTAGGCTCACTGTCCGCAATATAGGTAATATCGGTTATAGTGTCGCCCGCTATGAGTCCTTCACTTTTTATAGCGTATGCGGGCGAGCCGTAGATCACGGTAGTATCGTTTACGCTTATACTCATCTCTCTTTTTTCTATTTTGAAGGACGCCTCGTCGGTACGCTTAACGAGCAACGGATTCACCGTAGTTGCTCGAACGGTATATTCACCCGGCATTACGGGAACGTCGTCCGACCACGTTTCTCCGTCTGATGAAAATTCAAAGGAAACGCTCGAGAGGAAGGTCTTCGCGCCAAAGTGCAGCTGCTCTCCGTAGACACTGTCCTCGCAAAATACGCCTTCCGTAAAGCTTCCAAACGAGTATACAAAATTCAGCGAAACAAATACAAGCGCCAAAACCGCGATCGAAAAGACGAGCCAATGACGCTTTATGAATCTCTTCACTCTTGCGACCTTGCTTATTAAATTGTAATATCTGTCGTATGTCATAGGCTCTCCTTTCTGCTGAAATTAATCTTAACTTATAACCCCTCAATCCTCGGGCAACGGCACGTCGATCGCGGGGTAATCGACCGTAACAGTGTTTTCCCCGATATTGCCCAAAGTATCCGTCCATACTATCTTGACCCTGAGGAGGGTAAGCTCGGCTTCGTACGGAAGACTTGCCGTCCACACAAGGACGGAATCGGGCTCCATATACGCCTTTTCGTTTCGGGGATCGTCCGAAAAGGACTCATAATATACCCCGTAGCACACGTTGCCGCGGTAAAGTGTGTATTCGATATAGGATATTGTTGCCGCTCCGTCATGAGCGTTGATGGTTATTCCGCATTTGTACCTTCCGCCGTCGATATGCCATGAGCCGACGTCGGAGATAACGAGATTTGACATAAGCTCAGAATTCGGATCCTTCGTAGTCTCCTCACCCGATTCGCTTCCGCTCTCGACCGTTCCGTATATGGGATCTATGTGCGGAAGGTCCTCGGTATATTCCCACTTATAGTCGTATCTTCCGATGGCGACTACAACAAGCAGGGCTATAAGTGACATCCCGAGCGCAAAAACCACACCGTACGTAAAAGTAGCGATCTTCTTCATAGGTCAGCCTCCGCTTTTACGCAAAAATAAGTCTTTCAAGGCAGTCCTTGCAGACCGGCATGGTATCCTTGCCGAATATCTCGTCGAGCTTATCCGAAAGTTCTCCCGATATGCTCTTGAGGAACATAGGATTCTTCGACTCAAGCTTACGGAGTATCTTCTTTGCGATGATTCCGTCTACCGCGTCAAGCTCCTTGCCTCCGCACGCTATGTATACCGGAACGTATCTCTTTATCTGCTCCATGATTCTGTTACCAAACGTTATCTTAAGCTTTTCTATAAGATACGTGTCAAGCTCTCCGATCGCTTCAAGAGTTCTTTCGCTTATAGCGTAGGTGTCTCTCGCCTGCTTTGCCATAAGCTCAAATGCTCCGTAATTTATCGCGACGCTTGCGCTTCTCTCTCTGTCGGGTTCAAACGGCTTTGCCCTCATATTGAGGTCTATTATCATAGCTCTGTCGTACACCTTGTCTGATATCGCAAGCGTGGAGTCGTCGTTGTTTGCGGTTCCTATGTACCACATGTTCGGAGGAAGCTGTACGCTTCCGTTATAAAGGAGCACAGGGTCGTCCTCCCATCTGTCCGATACTACCGCTATCCTTCTCGATTCTATATCGGGAAGCTCAAGCTTTGAGAGAAAGTCTGCAAAGTAGTATTCCACTCTCGCTATATTCATCTCGTCAAGAACGGTAACGTATATCTCCTTACTGTAGTTCGCCTCATATATTACTCTGAGCAGCTCTGTCTCGTTGAAGGTATTCGTAAACTCGTTGAAATATCCGAGCAGGTCAGAGCTTTCCTTCCAGAACGGCTGTACGGATACTACCGTAGATTTGTTCTCTATAAACTCTCCGAAAACGCATGCCAGCGAGGTCTTTCCCGTTCCCGATATTCCCTGCATTATTATAAGCCTCGTTACACTGAGGGATGCTATAAAAGACCGTATAACGCTTATATCGTAGTAGAGTCCGCGCGTTGTCGCAAAGTTCCTGAATCTTTCGCACATCTCCTCAAGGGTCAGTCCCTTCTCTGCCTCGGGAGTTGCGTATTTCTTCATCTTATCGTCTACCTCGTTGAGCTTGTAGAAGCGGTTCCTTCCCTGCTTTCGCTGAGCGACCGAGGAGTCGTGTCTTCCGCCGCCCTTGCCCGAGGCATATCCTCTCTTTACCTTAACGCTCGACGACTCGTTCTCGGGATCGAGCTTGCCTTTATTGGTGGTGAGAATATATATAATAAAGAATGAAAGAAAGACCACCATAAGCGCAAGACATATAACTACTATAGAAGCTATCGGATCCGAGAAGATAGCATCTCCGCGAAGGAGTGAGGTAAAAGTGTTCTCGAGTATTCCGTTAACGTATACGACAAGCCCGGATAAAAGAACAATGGCAAAGATAAGCATAAGAATAAATACCGTTCTTATACCGGGAGTCATTCTGTTCTTTTGCTTCGGTCTTTTTCTTACTTTAACTTTTTCTTTATTTTTCATTGCAAGTTCTCCTTATCGGTATCCGCGGTCTCCTCGGTCACCCTTGTGGGAGCTTCGTTTCCCTTGCTCCAGAGAAGAGCTTTTCTGATATTCTTCTTTGCGGATGCCCACTGGCGTTTATAATATTCATCAAATGCCTTTTTCTCTCGCTCGAGGCGAACGAATTCGTCGCGCGAGGCGCTGTTATCCTCATCCGTGCCCTCCCCGTTTGCGAGACGGCATGCACGAAGGCGAGCGTCAAACTCTGTCATCAGCTCCTCCTCGCGCTTCTTGTACTCGGCATGGAGGTTTTCTATCTCGGTGTCCTTTTCCTTGATATATTCCTCGAGTGCCTTTCTCTCTGCGTCAAATTCGCGTTCGCGGGCAACCATAGCTTCCGTATACTCTGCGCGTATCTCATGCACAGATGCGCGGAATTGATTTTCGTTTTCCTCTATTTTAAGCTCAAGACTGTGGTTTTGGCGTTTAAGCTCTTCGCATTCTTCTCCCGAAAGCTCATAGGCTCTCCGCAGCTTCTCGTAATTATCACCGATGGCGGAAAGCTCATCTCTCGTGTCGGAGAGACTGCTCTTGATCTCCTCTATTGCTTCTTCGAGCGCGCCGATGTAACCTGCGGCGTCTATCTCTCCCGAGTCCAGCTTGCGTCGGAGAGAAGCTATCCTTTCATCTCTCTCTTTTTCTTCTTTGGCGGCAAGCTCGGCCTCACGTGCGTTGTATGAGGCTTCAAGGAAGCGTTTCATCCTCTCGCTTCCCATATACGCGATATTGGCCTGAAAGAGGATACTGTCACAGAGCAGATCGCACGTTCTGTCATCGAATACGCTTACGCTTTCCTTGTTTTCGGTTATTTCATATCCGTTTCCCGTATAAGCGAGGATATACGTATAAAGCTCGTATGCCGCAAAGAAGTGCGGATTCATCTTCAAAACGTTGGTCCTTACTATCGGAGGTTTAAGCATCGGAGCCTGCGATACCGTTTTCATAAGCGGTGTGTCAAGGAATTCTACTATACGTGCAAGTATCACTCCCACTCTGGCGTATATCGGATCTTCCTTTGCGCTGTCTTCCGTATCGAGCCTCGTGGAGTATTCGTCGAAGGATACGTCGAAGGATATCTTTCTTCCTGCGGCGGTTATATTGCGCTTTGCGAAAAATGTATACCTCGCACGGCTTTTAGCATCGGTCACCGCGCTGTACCTTACCGAAACGAAATCGTTCAGCATAGTGAGAAGCATATATATAAATCTGTTCTCATATACTGCGAAGTTCTCTTCGTTTTCCACCACGTAAAGCTTCTCGGGAAGGACCGAGTCTCCACGCTCCTCTTTGATAAGGTTACTGTGCTTTGACAAATGCTTTACCGATTCTACGGTAGTACGCTTTGCCTTCTCTATCCTTACCGTGTCGCCCTCATATTTTATAAAGCGTCTCTGCGCCTCTATCGTTTTTTCTATATGCTCGAGTCCCTCTTCTATCGCCTCTACCCAATCCTTTTCGATCCTGCAATCAAAAAAGCTGTATTCGCAGAGATCACTCGCATCCGCGATAAGAGAAATCGATTCTTTTATCTTTTCACGCTCACGTGTATAACCGTCAAGACTCGAACGTCTGAAGGCCCGATACGCGCGATAATAAATATCAGCACCTGTCATAAAAGTCCCCCACTTGGATCAGTTTACGCAAAAATAAGTCTTTCAAGGCAGTCCTTGCAGACCGGCATGGTATCCTTGCCGAATATCTCGTCGAGCTTATCCGAAAGCTCTCCCGATATGCTCTTGAGGAACATAGGATTCTTCGACTCAAGCTTACGGAGTATCTTCTTTGCGATGATACCGTCTACCGCGTCAAGCTCCTTGCCTCCGCACGCTATGTATACCGGAACGTATCTCTTTATCTGCTCCATGATTCTGTTACCAAACGTTATCTTAAGCTTTTCTATAAGATACGTGTCAAG
>SVRJ01000058.1 GCA_015064885.1 Oscillospiraceae bacterium | reverse complement strand
AACGGAGAGAAGCCCTCCTCCCTAAGACGGGGTTTTAAAAGGGGCGGTAGCCACTTTTACTGCGGGATTCCAAAGGGTGCGCAGTCGCACCCTTGGCCGAGTACGCGCCGGCGCGCGTGAAAGAAAAAGAGTTTTATTTAATAAAATCCCTTTAGGGGGCGCGGGTACCCCCGCGTTTAAAAAGCCCCCGAGGGGGCTTTTTTATAATTAAAGATCTCTTTTTTTCGGCATAAGAGCAATTATAGCAATTATAATTGCGGCAATGACCGCTATCACTATGACCGCCACTATCCACCCGTTTCCGTCACTTGTATTCGGTGCGTTCTGAGTAGTCTGAGGCGCAGTCGTCTGCCTTGCGGTGGTCACCCTCGGTGTAGTATCAAGAGGGGTCGTAAGATCGCTCTCACCGACAGAGCCGCTTCCCGTACCACTCGCTATAGGCGAGCTGTCGGTGCCCATTCCGCCGGTAGCTCCGCCTATATCCGTGTCGGGAATATTCGTCGTTACCCTGTCCATGGTAGTATCCGCATACACTCCGTAAAGAAGCGAATACATCGCAAGGAAGGAGAACACAAGTACGAGTATTACCGAAAGAGTTACCGTTCTTCTTTTTAAGGTTATTTCTTTTGACATAAGGACCTCCATCAAAAAATAGGGCTTTTTGCCCGATACTATTTTTTCTCTTTCCCTATAAATTTATGTAAGGATAAACGCGGTAAAATTTAACTCAAAGGCTGTCTCCTTTTGATTTTTCGCGTATTGACAGACGCCTTTTTCTGTGATATAATTATATTCGATATCTTTGCGGCTTCGACTGCCTTGAACGTGTATTCGAAGCAAAAAAGTGAGGTATATTATGAACGAAAAATATATGATCGCCCTCGACGTCGGAGGAACGAAAACGGATGCCGTGCTCTTTTCGCAAAGCGGAAGGATAGTAAAAAGAATATCCGCCGCAGGTGGTATCCCCTTCGACCACGGAGTAAAGACTACGATAGATAACTGTATCCGAGCGATAGATTCGCTTCTCGATAAAACCGGAATAAAGCCCTGCGCTCTCTATGCCGCGATAGCTACTGTCGAATACTACCACTCGGAATTTATCTCCGCCTTCAGAGAAAGAACGGATATAGAAAGGATACGCATAGAGGGAGACGGCTGCTGCCTCATCTCGGCAATGCTCGGTCATTCTGACGGCGCGTGCATGATATGCGGAACAGGCTCGGCTCTCTATATGAGAAAGGGAGACGAATACAGACATATAGGAGGCGGAGGACAGCTTATCGACAGCTGCGGAAGCGGATTCGCTCTCGGACGCTACGCCCTTCAGTCCTGCCTTCGCGCGTGTGACGGAAGCACCCACCCCACACTCCTCTGCAACCTGATAGAAAAGCAGGCGGGGGGAAGACCGTGGGAGGACCTCCCCACAGTATACTCGATCGGAAGATCGTATATCGCTTCGTTCGCCCGTGCGGTTTTCGAGGCGAGAAGGCTTGGCGACACCACCGCGAGAAGGATATTCAACACCTGCGCGTCGGATATAGCGGACGTTATCTGGGCGGCGAGAAATGAGATCGGCCACGGCTTTGACATAGTGTTTAACGGAGGTATCTTTTCGAATTTCCCCGAATACGCAGACGCCGTACGCGCACTCGCCCCGTCCGATATAAACGTGATATATTCAAACGTTCCGCCCGTCTACGGATGCGCGGTAGAGGCAATGTACGATATGGGCATCGGATGTGACTCTCATTTTAAAGAAGAATTTATGCGCGGATACGCAAAACAAAAGGACGGTGTAACAAAATGAAGCTTAGCTTTGAAGAAATAAAGAATATTACCTTCGGTGCGCTTGAAATAAACGAGACCGACAGCGGTATGCGCTTTCACAAATGCACGAAAAAGCAGGAGGAGGCTTTTTTGTCACTCAGCCCCGTGCTTGGGCAGAGGGCTCTTTCGACCACGGGAATACGCCTCGATTTTCATACCGATTCTGACAGCTTCGGCTTTTATGCACCGTCGGGAAGAAAATTCGACCTCTATGCGGACGGGCTTCTGTACAGACAGTATATCCTCGGTGAGGAGCGCACGGTAACGGCAGATCTGTCAAAGGTCAAAAGGAAAAGAGACGTAAGGATCACGCTGTATTTTCCGGCTCACGATTCGCCTTGCGTGCTCGGCGGAGTAGAGCTTGACGACCGCTCTTACGTGACTCCGCAACGCTTTGACAGGAGGATGCTTTTCATAGGAGATTCGATAACTCAGGGCTGGAATTCAAAGTACGATTCCTTTTCATACGCAAACAGAGTATCTCGCTTTTTTAATGCGGAAAGCGTAATAAACGGTATAGGCGGTGCATATTTTGATCCGTCGGTATTCGACAGCGTGCCATTTGACCCGGATACGGTCATAATAGCATACGGAACGAACGACTTTTCTGTCAGAAAGACAAAGGAGGAGCTGAGAGAAAAGGTATCCGCTTTTCTTTCTCTCGCGGCAGAAGAATACGTAAGAGGAGGGAAGCGCGTATACGCAATATCCCCGATACCGCGCGGCGATATCGACGCGGTAAAGCCTATGGGAAGCTTCTTTGACTGCAGAGATATAATAATAGAGGAGATCGAGAGATACGGTATAAGGCATATCGACGGAATGTCGCTTCTTCCTTATTACGAGGATCTTTTTGCGGATGCGCTCCACCCGAACGATCTCGGATTTGCGCAGTATGCAGAGTCGCTTATAAAGAAACTTTAATCGCGGGGGTACCCCACGATTAAAAATCCCCTTTTGGGGTTTTGGGGAACTGCATAGGCATTATTTACTTTAATTTTACTGTTTGTTAAATGAATTTCCCTTATCCCCCTTGAATTATTCTGCCTTAAATGATATAATATAATGTGGCAAAAATAAAGAAAAGGAGACTGTCTTATGAAAAGAGATATAGTTATAATCGGAGCGGGCCCCGCGGGCATTTTTACAGCTCTCGAGCTCATCAAAAAAGGATCTAAAAGACAGATCACTATCGTTGAAAAGGGAAGCCCTATAGAAAAAAGAGCCTGCCCTAAATCAAAAACACAAAAATGCGTTTCATGTAAGCCCTACTGCCATATAACAACGGGATTCTCGGGAGCGGGTGCTTTTTCGGACGGAAAGCTCTCTCTCTGCGCAGAGGTAGGAGGCGACCTGCCCAACGTCGTAGGCTACGACGTGGTAGAGGATACTATAAAATATACCGATTCCATCTACCTTGAATTCGGTGCCGACGAGCATATAGAAGGCATCAGCAATCCCGAAGAGGTAAAGGAAATAAGAAAGAGAGCTATCCAGGCAGGCCTCAAGCTCGTTGACTGCCCGATACGCCACCTCGGTACCGAAAAGGCTCAGGACATCTACCTCGCTATCGAAAAGTACCTCGAGGCAAACGGAGTAGAGCTCATATTCGGCAGAGAGTGCGTAAACCTTATCCTCGATAACGGAAGGTGCTGCGGTGTTATCGTAGACGGCAAGAACGGAAGCGAGGAGATGCTTGCAAACGACGTTATAGTCGCTACCGGACGCAGAGGCGCGGACTGGTTTGAAAAGCTTTGCTCCGAGCACGGAGTCGCTCACCAGCCGGGTACCGTCGATATAGGCGTAAGAGTAGAGGTCAGAAACGAGGTCCTCGAAACGGTAAACAAGGTCCTCTACGAATCAAAGCTCATAGGTTACCCCAAGCCTTTCAAGAACAAGGTGCGTACCTTCTGTCAGAACCCGGGCGGATTCGTATCCCAGGAAAATTACGATAACGACCTCGCAGTCGTAAACGGACATTCCTACAAGGAGCTCAAGAGCAATAATACTAACCTCGCCATTCTTTGCTCTCACAACTTCTCTATTCCGTTCAACAGACCGATAGCTTACGCTCAGAAGGTGGGCGAGCTCACGAACATGCTCGCAGACGGACATATCCTCGTCCAGAGATTCGGTGATATTCTCGACGGAAAGAGGACCTGGCCGAAGGAGCTCTCGCAGTCTAACCTCCGCCCCACGCTTCCCGACGCGGTCGCAGGTGATATCACCGCGGCAATGCCGTACAGAGCTATGACCAACATAATAAACTTTATTCAGGCTATGGACCACGTAGTTCCCGGATTCGCATCCGTGGAGACTCTTCTCTATTCTCCCGAGCTCAAATTCTATTCGAACAGAGTAAAGATGGACGAGAACCTCAACACCAATATTGCCGGACTCTATTGCCTCGGTGACTCCTCGGGATGGACGAGAGGACTTATGATGGCTTCGGTAATGGGCGTGCTTATGGGAAGAAAGCTTCTCAGAGAAGAAAAAGAAAAAGACGGCGGCAATATAAGAGATCTCGGTCCGATAATTATTCATTAAGGAGTAGACCATGTCTTCTGAAAAAAAGAAAAGCAGCAAAGTAAAAGCAGAGAATAAGTCGAAAAAGAAGATAAACACGAAGAAGGTAGCTATTGTAACAGGTGTTTCTATCCTCGCTGTTATAATTGCTCTTCTTATCACCGTGTACGCTCTCTTTCACTATTTCTATAATAAAATGACTATAGAAACAGCGGATACCGGAACACAGGACCTCCGCGAGCTTGCATCCATCCTCAGAGAAGATCTTGATGCCGACGTTTCGGGATTCCCGCAAAAGGACGTCGACGCGGCGAGAAGCGCGATAGTCCTCGAGAAGATAGAGCTTCTTCCCAAGGCGGTGGACTACGACCCGATAGTTGATATTCTCGAGCAGGATATAAATGCGGATATATCCGACTACTCCTCCGAGCTTACCCCCGAGCATATCGCCACACTCAGATGGGCGGTATACTACGGTCTCGGACCTACGATAAAGGAGGATATCGTTACAGACGACCCTGCGGATACGTCTGTTATCCTTCCCGATGATACGGATAAGGGAGGAAGCGAAACGACTGTAACTCCCGATGTGACTACCCCCGAGGTGACCACTCCCGAGGTAACCACGCCCGAGGTAACGACACCCGAGGTGACGACACCCGAGGTGACCACACCTGCGGATACGACGACACCCACACCCGAGACCACGAAGAAGCCGGAAACCACACCCGTCGTTACCGAGAAGGTAGATCCGAGTATTTCGACTGCGGTCACCGATACGGAGCCTCCAATGGTCACTGGCGGAACTGTTACAGATGCGGATATATACAACGTTCTCATAATAGGCTGCGACACTCTCGGAAACACCTTTTCGGGAAGATCTGATACTATTATGATAGCAAGCATAAACAAAGTTTCTAAAAGAATAGTGCTTTCGTCATTTATGAGAGATACCATAGTGCACGACCCGTACACCGGCGGATACGCAAAGATAAACGCCTTCTTTGCACGCTCGGGCTCTGTAGGAGAGCGCGCGGGAAAGCTTATCAATGCGATAAAGCACAATTTCGAGATAGACATACATAATTACGTAGTAGTAAACATGAGAGCGTTTAAGGACGTTATAAATATATTCGGCGGAGTAGACGTTCCTCTTTATTACAGTGAGTATCTCGACCTAAGCAAGAGATTTGGTGACAGTGAAAATAAAATAAAGGGACTCGACGATCTTTATACCGACAAGAAAAACGGTTATATAACCGTATCCCTCAACGCAGAGCAGGCTCTCATGTATGCAAGAATAAGAAAGAACCTCTGGAATCCCGCATCGAAGGAATATCAGCGTTCGGACGACTCTTACAGAACAGAAAGACAGAGATACGTTGTAAAGGGACTTATCCAGAAGGTGAGACATATGTCCTTGGATCAGGTGATCGCTGTCGCAAACCAGATACTTCCGCTCGTTGCGACAGACCTTGACGCAAACGGATTCCTTGTAAAAATGACGCAGTATGCCGATTTCAGTAAGTATTCTATAGATATGATCAACCTTACCTATACGAAGAAGGCGTGGTATCCCTGCGTTACAAACGGATCAAAGCTCATATTCCACGGAGACCCGGGATACAATACGCTTGCGGGCGCGTATTCGGGCGTCGGAATACTCGAGGCTCCTTACCGCGACGGATATGCTCTTATCAAGGAAGCATGGAGACTTAAGGTATATCAGTAAGATAGACCGCATAAATAAAATTACGGCAGGCCGAAAGGCCTGCCGCTTCTTTTTATCCGTGCGTGGTGGCGACACGATCAAAAGCAAGGAAAAGTTAAAGCGCGGTCGGAAAGTTTTGTCCTCACCGTGTAAAATCTTTATTTTTTTGTGTTGACAATTCGCTTTGTTTATGATATAATATCCTTACACAGGACCGATTACGGCTTGATTTATGAAAGGAAAAAATGCTATGAAACTCACAAGAATTTTATCATTGGCAATAGTTTTTACAATGATACTTTCCATGCTTATCGCGTGCGGTGATAAAAAGGATCCCGTTGACGGAACCACTACTCCGGAAGGAACTACCGCTGAGGTAACAAACCCCGCAGGCGAGGTAAACACCCTCTTTGATACAGATGCTTTCATTGAAAAGTACGAAGGCGAAGACGTTAACATCCTTTGCTGGGACTCCGAGCACCGCGAATTCGAGGTACTCAAGACAGAGCTTTCGGGAAGCGACCCGCTTCTTGAGGGTATCTACGCGAGAAACGTTCACGTTTCCGAAACGCTCGGCGTAAACCTTATATTCAACGAGCAGGACGACGACACGAATAAGGCAGCCTCGATGCTCCAGTACGTCGAGATGCAGGCTGACGGCGGTACACCCATCGACGTTATCGCGCTCTACTCGAGAACCGCAGGTCTCCTTTCTCAGAAGGGACACCTCCTCCCCGTAAACTACTACTCGGATTACATCAACCTCGATAACTCATGGTACCCCGACGCACTCGTCGAGGAAACCAATATCAGAGGCAACACGTATTACGTTTCGGGAGATATATCCACAAACCTCCTCTACCTCACGTACGGCTTCGTGTTCAATAAGGACGTTCTCGAGGCTAACCCCGGCATCGGCATCACTCCCGCAGACCTCTATAAGCTCGTTGAAGAGCAGAAGTGGACTCTCGAGGAGATGTATAAGCTCGTAGGCAACTACTGGGTAGACTACGACGAAAACGGCGTTAAGTCTCTGAACGACTCGTTCGGACTCAGATCCTACAACTTCCACCTCGATGCGTTCTACGTAGGCTCGGGAATGAAATACGTTGTAGTTGATAATGCAACAACAGATCCCACAAAGCTTATCCAGATTGCCGGCGACTACACGAGCCAGAAGGCTATCGACCTTGCAGACGAGCTCGGTGAGCTTATGTCCTCCAACTACGCATACAACGACGAAAACGCACCTAAGACCTTTGCCAATACCAACAGAGACCTTGCGTTCGTATCCCGTGTACGTGATATTCAGAAGATCCACGATTCGGAAAACAACGATATGAGCTACGGCGTCCTTCCTATCCCGAAGTATGACATCGCTCAGGAGGATTATAAGTGCGTTGCAGGTAACCCGCTTACACTTTGGGGAATTTCCGCTGACTCTGTCGACCATGACAGAGAGGTAATGGCTGCGGCTGTTATCGAGATCTCCGGTTACTTTGCACAGACGGATACGACAGAGGCTATATTCGAAACACTCTTCAAGGGCAGATACTCGGAACACCCTGAGGATGCAGAAAGCTTTGATATCATCAGAAGAACGACATCCTTCGATATCGGCCGTATCTTCACAAAGGTTCTTTCCACCAATATGGCTATTGCCGACCAGTGGTCCTCCGCTGCTGCAAAGGCTCAGAAATGGGCTACAAAGTGCGTTGGTCTTAAGAGAATGTACGATGCAGGCGCTCTCACAGCTTCCAAGGATTTCTGGAATCTTGCAGATACTCTTAAGCCTACAGCTCCCAAAAACTGATGAATCATAAAAAAGCGTGATACTCTGAAAAGGGTATCACGCTTTTTTTACCCCTTCCCTTTAAAAGGGGGATTTTTGAACGCGGGGGTACCCCCACGTTTAAAATCCCTTCAGGGGTTTGGGGCAAAAACCTCTCTTTTCTTAATTGTGATTTTTGACAAAAATCATTTTCGTTACAAATGTACACAAAGATAATTATTAAATGCCGACAGTTTTGTGCTAATTCAACAACAGACGTGTTTTTTTAGAAAAGTAAAAGGCAAAAACGTTTTATTTGACACCGAACCGTGTCTTTTTGATGATAACACAAATGTGCAAAATACACAAAAAATTTTATCCCCGTAAACTCACCCCTCCGGGAGAAGTGTTGACAATTTACCTCGATTGTGCTATAATATCGTTACGTAGACCGATACCAGCGTGCGTATCGGTTCAGTTTATTATGTGAAAGGAAAAAACACTATGAAACTCACAAGAATTTTATCATTGGCAATAGTATTTACAATGATACTTTCTATGCTTATCGCATGCGGTGATAAAAAGGATCCCGTTGACGGAACCACTACTCCGGCAGGAACTACCGCTGAGGTAACAAACCCCGCAGGCGAAGTAAATACTCTCTTTGATACAAAGGCTTTCAAGGAAAAGTATGAAGGCGAAGACGTTAACATCCTTTGCTGGGACTCCGAGCACCGCGAATTCGAGGTTCTCAAGACAGAGCTTTCGGGAAGCGACCCGCTTCTTGAGGGTATCTACGCGAGAAACGTTCACGTTTCCGAAGAGCTCGGCTTAAACCTTATATTCAACGAGCAGGACGACGACTCGGGTAAGGCTGCATCCATGCTTCAGTACGTTGAAATGCAGGCTGACGGCGGTACACCTATCGACGTTATCGCTCTCTACTCGAGAACTGCAGGTCTCCTTTCTCAGAAGGGCCACCTCCTCCCCGTAAACTACTACCCCGAATACATAAATCTCGATAACTCCTGGTACCCCGATGCTCTCGTTGAAGAGACAAACATCAAGGGCAATACTTACTACGTATCCGGTGACGTTTCCACAAACCTCCTTTACCTCACGTACGGCTTCGTGTTCAATAAGGACGTTCTCGAGGCTAACCCAGGTATCGGCATCACTCCCGCAGACCTCTATAAGCTCGTTGACGAGCAGAAGTGGACTCTCGAGGAGATGTATAAGCTCGTAGGTAACTACTGGGTAGACGCAGATGAAAACGGTGTTAAGTCTATAGGCGACGGCTTCGGTCTCAGATCCTACAACTACCACCTCGACGCGTTCTACGTCGGTTCTGATATGAAATACGTTGTAGTTGACAACACAACTACAGACGTATCCAAGCTCATCCAGATCTCGGGTGACTACACAGGCCAGAAGGCTATCGACCTTGCCGACGAGCTCGGTGAGCTTATGTCCTCCAACTACGCATACAATGACGAAAGCGGCCCCAAGAACTTCGCTAACGGTAACAGAGATATCGCTTTCGTATCCCGTGTACGTGATATTCAGAAGATCCACGACTCGGAAAACAACGATATGAGCTACGGCGTTCTTCCTATTCCGAAGTACGACCTCGCTCAGGTAGACTATAAGTGCGTTGCAGGTAACCCGCTTACACTTTGGGGAATTTCGGCTGACTCTGTTGACTATGACAGAGAAGTAATGGCTGCGGCTGTTATTGAGATCTCCGGTTACTTTGCACAGACAGACACAACAGAAGCTATATTCGAAACACTCTTCAAGGGCAGATACTCCGAGTTCCCGGAAGATGCAGAAAGCTTTGATATCATCAGAAGAACAACGTCCTTCGATATCGGCCGTATCTTCACAAAGGTTCTCAGCGCTAACTTTGCTATTGCCGACCAGTGGTCCTCCGCTGCCGCAAAGACTCAGAAATGGGCTACAAAGTGCGTATCCATGAGTAACCTCTTCAGACAGGGCGCTCTCACAGCTTCTCAGGATTTCTGGAATCTTGCAGAGACTCTTAAGCCCACACCTCCCAAAGACTGATCAATGATCTGAAAATAGTGATGCTCCGAAAGGAGCATCACTATTTTTTTAACCCTGTCCCTTTAAAAGGGGGATTTTAAACGCGGGGTTTCACCCCGCACCCCCCTAAAGGGGCTTTATGAAATAAAACTCCTTTCTTTTTTGCGGGTGCCGACCCGCACGCGGTAAGGGGGCGTTACGGAACGCCCCCTTAACTCCCGCCGCCAAAGGCTCTGCCTTTGGAAACCGCTTAGGGGGATGGCAGTCGGGACTTCGCTTCGCGAAGATCCATCGAGGATCGCTGCGCGACCTCGCAAGCATCCCCCTTTGGATTCCCCCTCAAAAAGGGGGTCTCCTACTTAGATGAGCTTTATGTCAAACGATAACGCTTTCCGATATTGGTGGAGACTTGCCGACCCTTCGGGCGGAAGTGTTTATTATGCCACGAGGCATAATAAAAAAATCTCACGGTACAAGACCGCCCGTAGGGCGGAATAGTCATAAGCCCTCACGTGGTGACAATAGGACTTCGCTACGCGAAGATCCATCGAGGATCGCTGCGCGACCTCGTTTCCGCCTAAGGTCGGCCCGCAAAAGAAAAAATAAGCCGCCATAAAACAAACGGTTTAAGTATACCCCACCGTCCTGCACTGCACTACCCCACCCAAAGACGCCAACCAATATTTCAGGGGGAATCCAAAGGGGGATTTGGCAGCTTGACTGCATCCCCCTTTGGCGGGGTTCTAAAAAGGGGCAGAGCCCCTTTTTTGACGGGAGCGCGGAGGGGGTTTCACAACCCCCTCGCCCGGGTGCAGGGCGGGAGCCCTGCGGAGAAATGGAGTTTTATTTCATAAAGCCCCTTTAGGGGGTGCAGGGCAGAGCCCCTTTAGGGGCGCGGATAAAAAAAGGGGCTATGCCTTTTTTAGGTTACCTTTTTTTTCGGCGAGAATCAATAAGCCTCTGAAGCCCCCTCATTTCCTTCTCGGATGAAAATATCTCGTTCATATTCGTCCCTACCCCATTGTTGTAGTGAGCCGCAACGAACGCCTCCGTGTCAAAAAACGGGTGCAGACTCTTGTCTGTGCAAAATGAATATTCCGCCCCGTACGCCTGCCTTCCGCTAACCGCACAGTAAGCCATAAGCGCGCACAGATACCCCGAAAGCGGATTTTGATGGTGGCAGTCTCCCGGCTTTCCCGACGCGACCGCGCCCTCTCCGTTAAAGCCTCCCTTGTTGTCCTTTATAAAGGTCTGCCTTATGTAGTAGGTATCCGAATCGGGAACGAAAGCATCCGAATTCCACAGATCGTAGACCAGCCCTCCCCAGTCGGCTACCTCTATTCCCGATTCCTCCATTTTACCGAGAGAGGAGAGAATATGCGTGTGGTGGGAAAAGTGCGTGTATTCGTGACAGAGATAGCAGAAGCGCGTGCTTTTCGGAAAGAGAGCGGTTATTTTTTTGATGTCGCCGAGGATATTTGCATTGTTCTCACCTGCTTCCGAGATAAAAACTATATCGAACAGAGCGAGAAAATCCGCACTCTCGCGCGACAGGTGATTTTCATATATATATCTGAGGTTTTTTCCTCCGTAGGTGTAGTTGTACACGTATACGTCCTCACCGTTAGATCTTGCCAGCTGATAAAAGTACCCCTTATCGTTATCCCTGCTTCCGTAGGTGACGCAGTTTCCGTAGTATACGAACGAATTTCCTATGAACATCACCCTCTTTTTGTCGAGTGAGAGAAAGGGGGTGTCTTCTTGTTTTTTATTTTGCGCGTCCATAAAAATTCCTCCTTGCTTTGTATTTTTATTCTTTTTCGAGGCGGACTCCTACCGTGTCTGCGTCCTCGTGGGAAAGCGCCCTGCTTACGTGCTTTGCTATATAAGAAGCAAAACCGTCAAGAGCACACGGCATTTCATTCTCGCGCGCGAGAGTGAAGAAGACACGCGGATCAAGCGAGAACTCCGCACACGGGGAAAGCACCTCCCTCATAAGAGGCGGGAATCTGTCTCCGCAGACAAATTCGGGATCCCGTTCTCCGTATAGAGAAGGAGTGAGAGCGTCGAGCTTTTTTGCCGCGGCTGTGCTCTCTTTGTCAGAGGAGGTGACGAGCAGAGTGAGTCTGCCGTCATCCGTGTCACCGAGCGATGTTCTCACCGCATCCTCGTTTGCACTTATCAGCAATATTTGTCCTTTGCTTTCCTGCGACAGGAATCTCTTCACGTCGGCAGAAAAGCATTCTGTATCATAGGGGTAGGCGAGTATCATTGCGCGCCCCTTTATCTCTCTTTCTGTTCTTACGTTTATGAAAGAGGAAACAAGCCCCGCCGCTATAGAAAATCCTTCTCCCCCGCGTCCGGTCAGCAGATCTACACGGCTCTGCCCCTCGTTCCCGAAGGCTGCCTCGGCAACACATTCAAGCTCGTCGCACAGCAGCAGCTCTTTTGCGTCGCACAGCCTTGCCGCGAGTGCGTGCTCGTTTGTGAAGCCTTCCTCGCTTATAGAGAGGTAAAGCTCCTCTACACCGCAACATTTGGCGCATATTCCGACCGCGAGCATTTCTATCGGGGAGGCGGTATCCTGGAGTCGGACGCATGCGCTCCTTACTGCCCTTGCGGGTATTTTGTCGGGAAGGTATCTCTCACAGTCCTTCTTTATTTTCGGAATAAGGTCACGGAAGAAGAGAAAGCGCGGCGGCTCGCATTTTGACACGCTGTCGCGTATTCCTCTTTGGTCGAGGCGTCTTATTTTCGGGGTGCGCGGGATACGTGCTTTTGCGAGAATGATCTCCTTTGCGATAAAGTCGGCACACTCGCTCACAGCCTCGGGGGAGGGAAGTGACCTTTTGCAGGATGAGTAGAGGAGAGACGTGTCTCCGCTTGAGGAATGAAGTATTTTCATTTTTCCACCGTTCAAAGCTTTGGCTTTCAGTTTTATTTTACATAGATTGTAGCACATAAATGTGTATTGTGAGAAAATATTTTGTTAAATCATTCGATAGCGGTAAAAGAAAATCGCAGAAAATGCAAAAGAAAAGTGAAATATTTTTTATTCACTTGACAATCACTATAAAATATTATATAATATATATTATTAAAGTTTAAAATGGGGCAGGCTCGGGAAAGGAGGAGACGTGATGTTTTTGCACGAAAGAAAAAGGATATCGCAGGACGGTGCTTTTATAGACTGTATACGGACAGACCGCTTCAGATTTTCCTCCTTTTCTCTCACCTTTTCTCTCGGAAGGCTGAGCTTTTCCGAAAGGCAGGCACTCTACGCGCTATCGCGTATGATGGAGAACGGAAGCGAGCGCTATCCCTCTCCCGAGTCTCTTTCGGTCGCGCTCTCCATGCTCTACGATGCGGAGATA
>SVRJ01000057.1 GCA_015064885.1 Oscillospiraceae bacterium | reverse complement strand
ATCCGTCGGGGATTTGTAGGGACAGCTTCCGTATATCTTTTTGAACATCGCTTCAACCACAGGGAATATCTCAACGTCTCTGTTGTAGTTGACCGCGGTCTTACCGTATGCTTCGAGGTGGAAGGGGTCGATCATATTGACGTCGTTAAGGTCGGCGGTAGCGGCTTCATACGCGAGGTTTACAGGATGCTTCAGCGGTATATTCCATATCGGGAAGGTCTCAAACTTAGCATATCCCGCCTTAACTCCACGGAGATTTTCGTGATAGAGCTGGGAAAGGCAGGTCGCCATCTTTCCGCTTCCGGGACCGGGTGCTGTAACGATTACAAGGCGTCTCGTCGTCTCTATATAATCGTTTTTTCCGTATCCGCTCTCGCTTACTATTCCTTCAACGTTAAAGGGATATCCTTCTATAGAGTAATGGCAGTATACCTTAACTCCGAGATTCTCGAGCTTATCTCTGAACTGAATAGCCGTCTTTTGCGCCTCATAGCGTGTCATAACGATACTTCCTACGTAAAGCCCTGCGCTTCGGAATGCGTCGATAAGGCGGAGCACGTCGAGGTCGTACGTGATACCCAGGTCGCCTCTGACCTTGTTCTTTTCTATATCCGAGGCATTTATAACTATTACTATTTCCGCATCATCCTTAAGCTGAAGAAGCATCTGGAGCTTACTGTCAGGCTTAAATCCGGGGAGTACTCTGGAGGCATGAAAATCGTCAAAAAGCTTTCCGCCGAATTCAAGATAGAGCTTTCCTCCGAATTTTGAAATTCGTTCTCTGATATGCTTCGATTGCAAAAGCAAATATTTGTCGTTATCAAATCCGATCTTATTCATAAGTATCACCCCGACTTTCTTTAAAAACAAGAATAATTATATCACAAAATTCACCGATTGTCAACAAGCTTTATTAAATAATATTTAAATATTATAAAAAACACGGTAATTTATCTTCAGTCGCAATATTTTTTCAGTATTCGCCATTCCGATACCAGTCTGTCAAGCGACCACGCAGCATTTGCCGGCGAGGTAGATGGCAAGGCAATGACATTTACCGATAAATCCCGCCCGGAGTATTGTTTATAGTACTTCTCTGCGGTTTTTCCGTTGAGGACGACCGCTCTGACATCAGCTTTCGAAAGGATCTGTGAAAGATCGTTAAATGCGACGTTCTTTATTGAGCTGTCAGAGCTTCCATCAATATCGCAAGATGCTATCACGTCCCAAAGAGCAATATTGTGACCGAGTAAAAGATCCTTCTTCTCATCGATATTTTCCGGAACCTTCTCCTCAAATACAAGTGCGAGCACTTTCCAGAATCGGTTATGAGGATGTCCGTAAAAAAATTTTTGTTCTCTCGAGCGAACCGAGGGAAAGCTTCCAAGAACGAGCACCCTTGAATTTTCATCATACACGGGGGCTATATTATGATCTTCCATACGCACCTCTTTTGTGTTTTGACAAGTCAAAAGGCCCGCCAAATGCGGGTCTTTTATGGTATTATAATTTATCAAAGTCCTTTATATTAAGCTGTCTGCGCCATTTATACAAATACATCGTAACGATTCGGGTTATAAAAACGTCGTAAAGCCAAAAGGCAAAATTCATAAGCAACACGAAGGTCACGAGCATAAGCTTTCCGATATGCTCGGTCTCGGGCATTATCCAGGACGTAATGATCCAGATAAGAGCCGCGGACGCATTTGAGAAAAGAAATTTGAGCAGGATGCTTATCGGCTTTTTGGTCTTCTCCGCAAGAGATTTGATTATTGGATATATTCCTCCGAAAAGCATGTATACAAGTGCCGGGAATCTGCTTGCAGGCAAAAGCAAAAAGGATATAAGCGAGGTTACCGCACACGTCAATGCGGCATATGAATATCCCATCTCGACAACGCAGAACACCACGCCGACAGAGGCGATCACAACCACTGAAAAATCGAATATTTCGACGATCGAGCCAATAGCGAGGAGACAATAGGACAAAGCAGAAATGACTCCGCAAACCGAAATTTTCAGCACCACGGCACGTTTTTGTTTGTTAGTTCTTCTCATATCAGATCAGCAGCAGTTTCCGCCCATTATATCGCAGCAACAATCGGTACACACCAAAAATCCGCAAATATCACAGATCGAGCATCCGCTGCCTCCGGCAGTATCGTATCTCTGAGAAGAGAAACGGCTGCGGAGATCTTCTCTCGCGCGCATATATTCGGCATTTGACGGGTCCATATTGCATGCCGCATCGAAGTGCCTCTGCGCATCGATATAGTTTCCCTTGCGTACAAGAATACAACCGTAAAGGAAGCTCCATTCCGCACCGCGTTCGTCGGGAGAAACAGAGAGCAGCTTGCTTTCGGCAGAATAAAGGTCTCCGTCGTTTATTTTCTGTCTTACAAATCTGTAGAGAGGATCTGAGGATGATCCGAACTCCTCACCGTACGAATCATTGTATCCGTATGAGTAGCCGTTGCTTTCGCCTCGACTCCGTCTTTCACATATTTCGTCGTATGCGGTATTGACTTCCTTCATCTTCTCATTTGCGAGCTCTGCCATATCCGGATTCGACGTATATCTGTCCGGGTGGTATTTTCTCGCGAGGTCTCTGTAAGCCTTTTTTATTTCTTCGTCACTTGCGGACGGATCAACACCTAAAACCTTATAAGGATCTTGCATATATTAAGTAGTCCTCCATTCCGGCGGTAACCGGAAATTGCGTATCATTACGCTTTCTTTGAATCAATGATTTTTTGCTCAACTCTCGGCATACCTATATGAACGATATTTTCTATGACGGCTCTGAGCTCATCGGAAAAATACGCCTCCGGAGTCTTTGCATCAGCCGTGACCGATTCCTCTCGGTAGTCTATAAGATCAAGGGCTGCGGAAAGACGTTCCTTTGTGACAGAGAGTGCAAGCAATATATCCTCTGTCTGCTTCTTATCCGGGATCACTCCGTCGTAAAGGGCAAGCACGGGATTGTATGCCAGATCCTCCGCATCCTTTTCAACGTCGTCCACAGCGTCAATGACGTATATCCACTTACCGACTGCGGCACCCGCATTTTCCGCGATTATTTTATTCTTCCCTTCAAGCCCGATCGAGGCGAGAGACGCGAGCATTTTACCGAACAGATCCGAGACGGTATCCACGCTTTTGCATTTTTCCTTTTCAAGCGCTCTGAGCTCGGAAAGTCCTCGGCTGATCACCTCATCCGCTTCTGCTCCTCCGTTTTTTATAACACGTCTGCGCGCAGATGAGAAAAACGGCTTCATCAGGATCGCCGCAATTCGCTTCTTTCCTTTTTCATCGTTTATATTGTCTATTATTTTATAGTAGGAAAGCAAAACTCCTACTCCCGAGCAGAACTCAAGCTCATCCGAAGGCGCGAGCACAGTTCTTTTTTTCACAGGGTGAACGAGGCATCTCTTCTTCAGAAGAGTTATCTTTTCACCCGCAAGCGCGAGACGAACGAGTGAAAGAAACGCTATATCATAGCTTAGTGTGAGTGTCGACGAGCATCCGTTACACTTTGCGGTACAACCGCACAGACCGCAATAAACCGCCTTATAGAACTCATCGTCCTTTACACGCAAAAGCGGTGAAAAGGGTTTAACGTATCCGAACATCAGGAATTTGCGGCGGGAACGAGGGTCGCGTTAGTATAGAGGAAATCTGTTACGTCTTCAAAATAGAAGCGGTCGAGAAGATACTCCTTGGTATAGGCTTTCTTAATATCCTCCACCTTATAGCCGATCTCCTTTGCAAGCTCTTCAAGGCGAGCCTCATATGCCTCATCGTCTATCACGAGGTTTTCATTCTTCACTATCTGATAAAAGATAATAGACTGCTTGGTTCCCTTTATTACTTCTTCCTTGAGTGCTTCCTTTGACGCATATCCGTAATACGCAAGAAGCTGATCGACAGTCATACCGTAAACCTTGGACATTGCTTCAAGATCCTGTATTTCGTCTCCGTACACCTCGTTGATATACTCATCGGGAAGGGCCTTGAACGTAGTGCCGTCGATAAGAATGTTCCAGATAGAAACATTCATATTGTTTCTTGCCGCTTCATTGTAAGCGGCAACGAGATCCTCTTTTGTCTGCTTTACGAAATCATCAACGGTAATATTCTCGGTGCTTGAGAGCTTCTTTACGTTATCCGCCGTAAGCTCATCCGCTTTAAGTATATGATTTACCGTTATAGTAAATACCGCGTTCTTACCCGAAAGATCGTTACCGTAATTCTCGGGGAACTTAACGTTTATATCAAATTCCTTTGATATATCCTTTCCGATCATAGCTTCGGCAAAGCCCGCTATAAACATCGTTCTGTCAGAAAGTCCGCTCACGTAATTCGCATTCTCGCTTACGAGGAAAACAAAATCCTTTGCGCTTCCGCCCTCGAAGGCAACTCCGTCAACCTTTCCGACGTAGTCCATGCTTACCACGGTATATTCTTCAATAATACCGGTCCTCTGCTTTGTAAACAGGTCTGCTGAAATAAGCATCTCCGATATATATCTTGTCACCATCTCATCCGTGACGGTTATTCGCTTATCTTCTATCTTTATACCCTTATACTCGCCGAGATCAACGAACTGTGTTAGGTCAGTCCCCATAAAGTCATAAGTAACGGGTGTCTCAACCGTATCGGCAGATGTGGTAGTTCCGTCCTCGCTTCCCGGAGCCTCGCTTGTAACCTCACCGGTAGTAGTAACCACGGGAGGGATTATAGTTGAAAGCTGGCAGGATGCAAGCGTAAGCACAAACGTGCACGAAAGTATTATCAAGCTTATTATTTTTTTCATATCAATCAATCTGTAACCTTTCGACAAATATTATTATAATTATATCATATGCTTTATATTTTGAAAAGAGTTTTTCTTAAGAATTTACATTTGAATCACTAAACATTAAAAAAAGCAGCAGAGACCGATCCCAAAATCATGTCTCTGCTTCACCAAAGCCTATTATTCATCACAATGTATATGCACGGCTTTATGTTTACGCTTCTTTCTTTGCTTCTTCCTTAACTACTTCTTTTCCGTTGTATGTCTTACAATTCTTGCAAACTCTGTGAGAAGCTACGAATGCTCCACACTTAGGGCACTTGTTAAGACCCGGAAGCTCTAATTTCCAATTGCTTGCGCGTCTCTTATCTCTGCGAGCCTTGGAAACCTTTTTCTTCGGTACTGCCATTGCATTACACCTCCCTTGAAATTATGCGTGCACGCATATTATACTAATATATTATACCATAAAACTGTTTGTTTGTCAAGCACTTTTTTGAAAATTACACGACATTTTTGATATTATTTTTATTCAATACTCACTTTTCAAGGATTAAAACAAAAGAACACACTGTCTTTGCGTCAAAAATGAATCATTCGTCATCAAAGAGCGCGGCAAGCTTGGCAAGTCTCGGGTCAAGCTCCTTCTTCCTGCACGCACAATTCTCTCCCGCTGTAAGCTTTTTTCCGCAATTCGGGCAAAGACCCGGGCAGTCCTCGCTGCAAAGCAATCTCTGTGGAAATTCAAAGAATACGGTTGCATTTACCGCATCTTCGGGATCTATTGAAGACTCACTTATAATAATATATTCGTCCTCGTTTTCCTCAAGCTCCTCCTTGCTTACGCCGTTTTTGGTAACACAGGTACGCTCGAGATCTGTTGTAAACACACCGCACACCTCATCGAGACATCTTGCGCACTCGCCCTTATACGGAACGCTTATCGTAAGATACAGCCTTGTATATCCCGCATTTCCGCACACTTCTCCGTTAACCGTCACCTTTCCGGTAAAAGTAACGTCTTCGATCGGTTCCGCTTCCATTTCGAACGAAACGGGAATCTTATCCGTTTCCCCTCTGAGCAATGGACCTATATTTATCTGCATATGACCTCCGAATATAAAATAATACTTTATCTTAAATTATTTTATATCCTAAACGCTGATTTGTCAAGTAGTCGCTTTTCAAAGTTACAATTAGTTTACAAACGGCGGTTATTTCTGCTTACCCTTAAATATCCGCGCGGCAATACATGAGAAAAACATAGCCGCACTTATCCCCGCCGCGCTCGCAGTGAGTCCTCCCGTCAATATACCTATCGCGCCCTTCTCCTCTATTGCCTCACGCACTCCCTTTGCAATAAGATATCCAAATCCCGTAAGGGGAGTTGTCGCCCCATTTCCCGCAAGCTCTACAAGAGGTGCATATACGCCCAATGCACCGAGTATCACACCTGCTACAACGTACCCGGTAAGTATCCTCGCAGGGGTCAGCTTTGTCTTATCTATAAGTATCTGCGCTATCGCGCAGAGGCTTCCGCCCACAACAAATGCCCAAAAATATTTCATACCGTTCTCCTTTCATTCCTTTACTATATGGACCAGATGCGCTATGCCCGGAATATTTCCTCCCTGCATGAGCATTTGCGGATTCATCAGTGCCCCCGTTCCTATAATGAGTATATTCTTTAGCTTACCGCCGCGCATCAGCTTATGCAGTCTCGCGGAAAAAACACATGCACTGCACGCACATCCCGAGCCGCCCGCATGAACGTCCTGATTTGCAATATCGTATATAATGCATCCGCAATCCCTGTAATTATCTTTTATTATATACCCACTCTCGCGCATAAGGTCGCAAAGGATCTCACTTCCCTCCTCCCCGAGATCGCCCGTATATATCATGTCATAGTCTGACGGATGCGTTCCGGTCTCTCTGAAATAGGAGGTGAGCGTATCTGCGGCAGCCGGCGCCATAGCGGCTCCCATATTGTTGGGATCGTTTATGCTTTTATCTATTATGCGTCCTATATACGCATCTTTAACGTATATATCCGAATTTTCCTTTCGACCCGAGAGGATGATCGCTGCCGCTCCCGTAACAGTCCACTGTGCGGTGGGAGTTCTCTGTGAGCCGTACTCAAGAGGTGTTCTGAATTGCCTTTCGGCTGAACAGTAATGGCTCGATGTCAACGTAGCGATGCGAATATTTCTTCTTGCGTTCAGTATTACAGAGCCTATGGCGAGACCGAGCGCAAAGGTAGAACATGCACCGTATATTCCGATATAGCTTACCGGAACGTTTGAAAATGAATATGCGCCTGCAACACACTGATTCATAAGATCACCCGATATTGCAAGCTCTACGTCCGAAAACGAAAATCCAAGCTTTGAAAGCACAGCATTATATGCAAGTCTCTGCATCTCGCTCTCCGCTTCTTCCCACGTCTTCTTCCCGAACAGGTTGCTCTTGTCTTCAAAATCGAATTCACCGCCAAGCGGTCCTTCACTCTCCATTTTTCCCGCAACGCACGCGGTGTCGAGTATATACGGCTTATGCGAAAAATCAAAAAATCCGTTCATATTACCTCCAAATAAAAACATCCCCGAATATATTTTTCCTCGTTAGGATCAAATATATTCAGGGATATAATATTTTAATTGATCTTAAAGTCGCATATAAGTGCGCAGTGGTCGGTTGCCCTCAAAGCAGCCTCATCAACGATAACCGAGAAATACACAGGTGTTGTATTTCCCGCATAGAAGATATGGTCTATTCCGGTCGGACCCGGTCCCGGCATTACGCCCAAACCGTGATGCGTGGTGGTTATATTCCCCTTTTCAAGCGCATCATATTTACTGTTCTTCATGATTCCGCTCTCTACCAATACTTGATAAGGCGCGGATCCCTCTCTGCAATTATAGTCTCCGGTTGAAATGACCGGACACTTGTAGGCTTCAAGAAGCCTCTTCACTTCAGAAAGGTGCTCTACTGCTTGAGATTTTCTTTCCAGATTCTTTTCTTCACCTACAGACAGATGTGTAGAAGTTACCGCAAACCTTTCACTTGTAGCAATGTTTTCGAACACGCCTACGTTAAGAAGTCTTATCCTGGAGTTTCCCGTTTTCATGTACATAAAAACGTGAGTTTCAAGCATTTTGATCCTATCTTTTCTGTATGCAAGACCCGTATAGCAATTGTTGGTTACAGAATCCATAACGCTGGTATTCAGAAACTCGTATTCATCACCAAGCTCATCGAAAAGAACGTTATACCACTTTCTTGAAAGCTCCTGGAAGCCTATTACGTCAGGCTTATAATACTGAACGCATCCGATAATTCCGGGGATCCTGTGTGTAAGATCCTTATCGGTGTGGAAGTCATCAGCGAGGATATTGAAGGACATAACACGTATGTCAGCTTCTTTTGTCATAACCGCTCTGTCGGTTCCGAAATATTTCACGAGGCTTGCGTCAATACTCCTCGGGAAATTTATCGTAGGGGAAGAATACATAAACGTATTCATAATAGACGGTATGAGTGTATAAAGACTCCATTCTTCCGTTGAACGGATAACGATCTTTTTACCTACAGCTTTAACGATATATCTACTGGTGTCCTCCGGCAAAACGCTTTGGCTTTCTGCTCTGTTTGTAGGACCGAGAAGTATCTCATACTCGCTCTCCGCTTCCTTATCGCTGCACATATCCATCTCTATACCCATCTGCTCTTCAAATACCATTGCGAGCTTGCTTGCAGACGAGGCAGTAGCTGTGGCATAAACTATTTTATATGATGATAAGGGGTTCTCACTTGTGAAGAAGAGTCCTTCAGTTCCTTCGTTTATAACGTCGTTCATATAATACAGCGACGTATTCTCTCCGTCCTGCACGACCTTTATGCATTGAGTAAAGAACGCATCGACCGCAAGCTTCAGTGTATCGTAGGTATAGCCGGCTATAACTATCTTTTTTCCTACCTGCTTTACAGCGTATCCGTCAAAGCCTATAGAAGCATAAACTTCTTTACATTCTTCCCTATTTGCACCTCCGAATATTATTTCGGGGGTTTCCGAAGAGCCCGAATTACCCCAATCAGATGCACGTGCAAAGGTTACGGACGACATGCTTCTAAGGTCAGAAACAAAGTCAAGCAAAAGCTCAAGAGAATCCGCCTTTATATTTTTACCGTTTATTATCTTATATTCCGATACTCCGTTTTCAGACAGTATAAGCTTCGGAACAAGCTGTTCTGTCGTCGTTTCGGGCGGTGTTGTCTCACTGTCTGTACCCGTCTTGTTACATGCTATAGGCGTAAGACAAATTGAAAGCAGAAGAAAAAGCGAAAAAATTTTTATTTTCATAATATTACTCTATTTAAATTTCTTTATTTACTTCAGTTTCCGAATTTGAAATCCGCAAAAAGAGGCTTGTGGTCGGAAGCGTTTATAACCGTCTGGTCAAGGACAAAGGAGAAGTATAATGGAGTAGCCTCGCCGGTGTAGAGGATATGGTCGATCGAATTTTCATTCGCCTTAAGTCCCTTTTCCTTTGCCATATACTTACTCGAAACTATAAGTCCGCTCTCCATCATCTTTTCATACGGTCTGCTTCCCTCTTTGCAGTTATAGTCACCCGTAGAGAATACAGGACACTGATAGCTCTTAACGTATGACGTTATCTCGCTGACAAATTCGGAAGCCTGGACAAATCTGTTCTGCTCTTCCTTTTCGACCGTGGTGTGATTAGCATTATAGTGAGTGTTTGTAACAACAAAAGTATTTCCGGTAGCGATATGCTCGAAATATCCCATATTGATAAGTCGGATACGCTTATTGTTACCTACCGAGAAATAATAGAGCTTTTCGGTAAGCAGCTTGACTGTATTTTTGTTATAGGCAAGGGCGGTATAGTTATAGTCCTTCTTACCATCGATATCCGTATTCAGAAAAACGTAATCGTCACCGAGATATTTATAGAGCTGCGCATACCAGTTCGGAGATACCTCCTGAACACCTATGACGTCGGGCTTATACGCACGGATACATCCTATAACACCCGGGATACGCTCTGTCATATCCGGAGTTGTTGCCCATGCCTCGTTGAGAATGTTGAAGGACATAATACGAAGATCTGCGCCCTCCGTAAGCTCTACTCTGTTTTCTGCATGATATTTTATATTGCTTTCCTCAACGTTTGCCGGGAAGTTGAATGCGGGAGCCATATACAAGAAGTCTTCTTCAAAGACATCTATAAGACTATAGTTCATAGCTCCGGTGTCGGGTAATATTACAAGCTTCTTTCCTACCGCCTGCACAATATAATCGATTTCGGTTTTTGCATATATGTTTTTGACCTCGTCTCTTGCGACGTTTCCCGCGATTATTTCAAACTCGGAAGGGGGCTCGGTATCCTTGACGAGCTTCAGAACGACTCCGAGCTTTTCCTCTATAAGCATTGCAAGTCTGCTTGCAAAGCCTATGGTGGAAGATGAATAAACTATTTTATATGATTCAAGCGGATTGTCCTTAGTAAAGAAGAGAGGAACTTCACCGTTATATACGTAATCGTCCATATAATAAATCGATGACCCGCCTTCACCGGGAACTATTCTGATGCATTTATTAAACAATGCGTCTGCTGCGAGCCTGAGACCTTCCGCGGTATACGCTGCAAGAACGATTTTTCTTCCGACAAGCTTGACCGCATAACCGTCGTAATTTATAGAATCATATACTTCTTTGCTTTCCGCGCGGTTTGCGGGACCGAAAAGTATCTCATATCTTTCACTGTAATCGTTGTTTCCGGTAACCTTATCGGAGGTGCGAACAAAAGTGATTCCGGTATTATTCCTGAGTTCTCCGGAAAAAGAGATAACGGTATCAATGATCTCTTCCCCCAAGGATGAACTGTTGACAAGCTTAAATTCGGTCTTTCCGTTTTCGGCTATAGTTATTTTCGGTTCTGAAAGCAACTCATCCGTAACGCTAAACTCCGGTTCGGAGGTTGTTGCGGGGGTGTCTGTACCATCCTTTTTACACGCTACCGATGTAAGGGCGAGTGCGAAAAGAATAATTATAGAAAGTATTTTTTTCATTTTATCACCTTAATTTATCAGTTGAATTTAAAGTCACAGAATATCGGACTGTGGTCTGAAACCTTAATAACGTAGCTATCTACAACAGTTGTATAATAAATAGGTGTTACCTCTCCGGTGCAGAAGATATGGTCGATAGACGCTATTCCCTCACCCGGCATAGAACCGAGAGCGTGTGCGGTGGAATATATTTTTCCCTTGGTCTGGGCGGTATACTTAGTCTCGCTTATAAGCTTGTCGCTCATAATAACACCGTAAGGCTGGGTGTTTTCGCTGCTGTTAAAGTCTCCTGTCATGATTATAGGACAATTGTACGTCTTTCTGTATTTATCTATCTTTGCGATAAACTCTGTTGCCTGCTGTATACGGTTTTGATTTTCGGTTTTTTCGTCCTTATGATTAGCATTAAAGTGTGTATCTGTAACTATAAATCTCTTGCCGTCCTTGATAGTTTCGAAAAGGCCCATATTTATAACGCGGAGACGCTTACTGTTATATACCGTATAGTACGTAAGCTCTTTATCTATAAGCTTTACGGTTGCCTTTTTATATGCAAGGCCGGTATAGCACCCGTTCTTTGTTCCGTTGGCGTCGGTATTTACAAACTCGTACATATCACCGATATGCTCCTTGAGTATTTTGTACCACTTTACGGATACTTCCTGAATACCTATAACGTCGGGAGCATATGCGGTAATACATTCTACTACTCCGGCTGTTCTTCCCGCTATGTCTCTGGCACTCTCATCCCACTCCTCGGAAAGAATATTAAATGACATTACACGGAAATCGGCACCGTCACTCAGCTCGGTTCGGTCGTTGGATACAAACATATTGCGCACTGTCTTAAGAGACGCCGGGAAATTGAAATCCGGAGATGCCTTCATATAGTTTGAAGCAACGATCTCTACGATATCGTCTATATCAACAGAGTCTCCCACGCGTATAACGACCTTGGTTCCCGAGACTTTTATGAGAAATTCACCGTTGGTTATCTCACCCTTTTCCTTGCTTTCGGGTCTGTTCGTGTTTCCTATAAGTATTTCCTTTTCGGAAACAGCCGTACTGTCGGGGCACACCTCGATCTCCATATTGTTATAAGTAGAGATGCGCTTGGCGATAGCCTTAGCCGCTGCTTCCGCCTCTTTCGAGTAAATGATCTTATATTCGCTTATGGGATTGTCTTTATTGAAGAAGGGTTTTTCGGTTCCTTCGCCGATCACGTTCTTTACGTAATAGACCTTCTTAACACCGTTTTCCTCGGTCATCTCAATGCATTCTTCGAAGAACGCCTTTGCTGCATCTGCCGCACGCTCCGGGGTATATGCAGCTATTATTATCTTATTTCCAATGCTTTTTACAGCATATCCGTCATAGCTTATCGAAGAATAAAGTTCTTTACATTCCGGTCTGTTTGTCGTACCGAAAAGTATTTCAAGCGGAGCAGACTTATCCTCACCCTTACGAAGAAAGTCGTCTCCGCCGGAAAAGGCTGCTCCGGTAGTTTCTTTGAGCTTAGATAAAAAATCATTGTATCCGGAATAGAACCCCGACGTTGCAAATTCGCTTCTGATAAGCTTATATATAGCCTTTCCGTTTTCTGCGATAAGTATCTTTTCGGTAAGTTCCTCTACCTCTGACGATGTCGTATCCGGTGTTGTAGTATCACCGTTATTTCCGTTGCCGCATGCTACTGCGAACGGAAGCATCATAATACAAATGAGTATAAAAGCAAATAATCTGATCTTCATATCAATACCGTTCTTTCTATGATCAAAACAAGTCAAATAAAAGCAGAGCTTCAAAAATGCCATTATGATCTTCAAAGCTCTGCCGGAATAAGTAAATTTAAATATCAGTTGAACTTAAAGTCTGCATAAATCGGACAATGGTCGGATGATACAACGAGATACTGGTCTATAAGCGTTGTATAGTAAAGAGGTGTTATAGCACCCGTATAGAAGATGTGGTCGATGGACTCGACTGCACTTCCCGGCATTGTGCCCAGATTGTGATACGTAAGGAATATGCTTCCCTTTGTTTTTGCAGTATATTTAGCCTCGGAAATGAGGGTATCGCTCATTATCTTTTTATAAGGATCTGTGCCGTCCTTACTGTTGAAGTCTCCCGTCATAACTATCGGGCAGTTATACTTCTTTCTGTATTCGTCTATCTTTGCAATAAATTCTGTTGCCTGCTGCACGCGGTTTTTATTCTCTGTGGTTGCGTCCTTATGGTTAGCGTTAAAGTGAGTATCGGTAACAATAAATCTCTTACCGTCCTTGATGGTTTCGAAAAGACCCATGTTTATAACGCGGAGACGCTTACTGTTATATACCGTATAGTACGTAAGCTCTTTATCTATAAGCTTTACGGTTGCCTTTTTATATGCAAGGCCGGTATAGCATCCGTTCTTTGTTCCGTTAGCATCTGTGTTTACAAACTCATACGTATCTCCGAGATACTCTCTGAGCACGCCGTACCACTTTACGGATACTTCCTGAATGCCTATTACGTCAGGCTCGTAATAAGAGATACATCCTACTACACCGGGGATTCTGGCATCTATATCCTTGGCCTCTGCAGCCCATTCCTCGGAAAGAATATTGAAGGACATAACGCGGATATCTGCGCCTTCTGTGAGCTCTATATTATCAGTTCCCTCATACGACGTATGAGTAGCGTTAAGCGTTGCGGGGAAATTGAGATCGGGAGCGACCGTCATATATTTGGAAGCAACAAGATTTACTGCATTTAAAATATTTCCCGCAGAGCCCGAGCGGATGACGACCTTGGTGCCTGCCGTCTTGATAAGGAAGCCTATCTTGCTTATCTTATCATTTACCTTGCTCTCATCTCTGTTAGTATCACCTATAAGGATCTCCTTATCCGAAACAGCGGTGCTGTCCGGGAACGCCTCGAGAGTAACTCCGGTATACTTCTTAAGAAGCTTTACGAAGGAGTCTGCCGCATCCTCTGCATCTTTGGAATATATAACCTTATAGTCGGATATCTGATTGTCAGCATTGAAGAAAGGCTTTTCCTCACCGGCAACTACGATCTCCTTTACAAAGTACACCTTCTTTGTACCGTTTGCATCCTCTTCGATCTCAATACATTCTTTGAAGAAGTCTTTAAGAGCAAGTATCATCTTTTTAGGCTGATATGCCGCGATAACTATCTTGTTTCCTACGTGCTTGATAGCATATCCGTCATAGCTTATAGAATCGTAGACCTGCTTGGACTCAACTCTGTTTGCCTTGCCGAAGACGATCTCAAGAGGAGCGGACTTATCCATGTCTGCGCGCAAAAAGTCATCGCTCGCTCTGAAATATGCGCCGGTCTCATCTTTTATATCCTTAAGGAAATCAACGTACTTGTTATAGAAGGAGTCATCTATGTATTCGCTTCTTATTATCTTATATTCAGAGTTCCCATTTTCCGCAAGAAGCACCTTTTCAAAAACGGGGGTAGTATCGCTCGTTTCCTCGGGTGTGGTTACCTCATCGTTTCCGCCCTTCTTACAAGAAA
>SVRJ01000056.1 GCA_015064885.1 Oscillospiraceae bacterium | reverse complement strand
GTCGTTTCAGGCAGATGTCAAGCACACTGTGTGGACTTGCTGTAAGAATATTTAAGTCTGCTCCCCTTTTTTTAAGCTCTGTAAGAGTTGCTACAACATTTTGCTTTGCCTGAATTTTGTATGCATACTCATCGTATATGTACTCATTCATAATCTTTATCATTTCTGTTTCAGATAGCAAAACACCCATTTTTTGAAAATACGCGGCAGTCCCTGCATACCCTAACGGTGTAATGATTTTTACTATATCGTTTTTATACTTTATACCATTTTCATCTAAAATTCTTAACATAACAGAAACAAAAGACGGCATAGAATCCACCAAAGTTCCGTCAAAATCAAACAGATACGCCTCAAATTTCATTTTGTCACCTTCATCATCATGCAAACAATTCATCTGTAAAATACGCGTTTGTATTGGCGTGCTTTCCGTTTTTATCAACTACGGTAATTCTTACATAACCGTCTTCGGGAACCACATCAAAGTATGCTCCATTTACCGAGAAGGACCTTGAAAAAAGCAATTATACATTCGCCGCACTCGGACACGTGCATACAAAAACAGATATTTTAACCGCGGGAATGTGTACCGCTATATACAGCGGAGTCATACAAGGAAAGGGACCGGACGAGCCGCAAAACGGATGTGTAAACGTAATAGAGCTCGATAAAAATCGAATATCCGCAATAGAACGGGTAGATGTATCGCTTTGGAATAATCTCATATTTCAGGTTTCTGTAGACGGAGCAATATCTGACTCGGATATTATAAATCGCATCAAACTTGAATGTCCAAACAGCTTTATCTTTGAGCATGACACGCTGAGAATAGAGCTTGTAGGCGAATATGATTTCAGATTTTCCCCAAATCTGAATTACGTAACTGCAGAGACAAGAAAGTTGTTTGACGGATACGAGATCACCGTTAAAAATTATTCTTCTCCAAAACTCGACCGAGAAGCGCTTATATCGGACCCCTCGGTAGCAGGAGTCCTTTACAGAAGACTTTTCACAGACCCCGAGATCGTTGACGCCTACCCCGAAAGCGTACGCACCAGGGCATTCAATCTCTCGCTAAAGGCGCTCGTCGGCGATGATATCGATCCGGAAAATATATAGGAGGAACAGCGGAACAAATGAAAATAACCGATATATACGTCAGCGGCTACGGATCTCTGAAGGATAAGAAAATATCCTTTTCGGATTCTGTAAATATAATCGAGGGTGTAAATGAATCGGGAAAATCCACACTTATGGCGTTTATCTCTTTTATGCTCTACGGTGGAAGCGATGATATCGAGAGAATAAGGATGACAGACGGAAGCTGCGGAGGAACGATGACCCTTGTCTCAAAAAAGCACGGAACAATGAAGATACAGCGCTACGCCACAGTAAACGGAAAACGTTATTCGGATACCGCGCAGCTCTTTCTTCTTCCGTCAATGCAGGAAATAACACCGATGACAACTATAGGTGAGTACGTTCTCGGTATAGGGAAACAATTTTTTTGCGAGACCGCATTCGTTTCACAGAGGGGAGCATCCGAGTACAACCCCAAAAACGTAAATGATTCTATACAAAATATACTTCTTTCCGCTGCGGAAAGCTATAACACTGATAAAGCCCTGAAAAAGCTTGACGAGACGCGCAAATTTTTTATGCTTAAAAGAGGCCGCGGGGGTGTGATCGCAGACCTTGAGGATAAAAAAAGCGAGCTCATATCAAAGGCTGAAAAAAACCTTGATAATATCCGTCTTGCCGATTCAATAAGATCAGACACAGAAGAACTTCGCGATACTAAAAATCGCTACGAAGAGCTTATTGCGGATATATATAAAGAAAAAAAAGCCCGCTTTGCTAAAAAAATAAAGGACGCCGAGTCCGAGCTTAACAGCCAAAGGCTCGCATTCGAGCAAAAGAAAAAAGAGCTTTCTCAACTATGCGAAAGATGTAATGAGTTTTCGGTGGAAAACACAAAATCAAGAATACGTGAGCTTGACCTCAAATTAAAATACGATGATGCCAAAATTATCGATATTGAGAACGATATCCTGCGTAATGAACGTATATCTGTCACAGATAATTTGACAGAGTACTCGCCTGAGGTATGTGAGAAACTTGTTTCTTCGATTTATGAGCGGAGAAAGAGATCCAAAAGCCTCAAATACGCCGCATATATGACAGCTACACTTTCCGTCATATGCCTTGCTTTCGCCTTGATATCCGCTATCAGAAGTGATATCGTTTTTGCGCTATTTGGCACAATACTTACTCTTGCCTCGGTCTGTTCATGTTTTTTCTCGCTTTATGCCAAGAAAAAGAGTGAAGGTGAGCTATCCGATATCCTTTCAAAGCACAACTATCCGCCTACCGTTTCAATATCTGACATAAGAACGGATTTTGCAAAAAAATCAGCTGAAAGAAAGGAAGAAGAGAACAGACTAAAGCTTATCTCGGAAAAGAAGGAATTACTCAGAAATATAAAGGCACGCCGAGCAATTACCTCCGAGGAGCTTGATTCTGTTATCTCAAAAACCGTCGGTGATGCGTATGATCATAAAAGCACAACCGCCGAAAGAGCCGAAGAATATATAGACGCTCACTTTATTAAGCTTGAAAACATCAAAAATGAAATTTCAGTATTATCCGAAAGGATAGAAAAACTGACCGCGTTTATATCCTCCTCAGACAACTCTTTTGATCTTTTGACAGACGTAGATCCGAAATACAGCAAGTATTCGGACACCGAGCTTGATACCGTATCCGGAAAAGCAAGTGCAGAAATAAATCTTATTTCAGAAAAAATCCTTGAAAAAGAAAAAAAGCTTTCGGTCCTTCAAACGGAAATATCATCTCCTGAAGAGTATCAGACTCTTATAAAAGATGTCGAAATCACCTTGGACACCCGAAGGGAACAGCTCAATATCGTAAAACTCTCCGAGGAATCGGTAAAATACGCCTCCGAAAATATAAGGAGTGCAATAACGCCTCATCTTCTTGCACAGGGAGACAGGTTGTTCTCAGCAATAACCAACGAAAGATACAGCGGCATCGGTTTTACCGATGATCTTTCACCCAGCCTTGCAAACGGAGAAACTGTCAAGAAGAGATCCGAGCTGAGCCACGGAACAAACGAGGCCATGTATCTCGCCTTCCGAAGCGCACTTTTACTCACATTATGTAAAAACGACCTTCCGCCTATGATGCTTGACGAAAGCTTTGCGCACGTTGACGATCCAAGAACACTCGAATGTATAAAGGTGCTTTCCGAATCGGGAATCCAATCTCTCATATTTACGTGTAACGACAGAGAAAAGAGGATAATGACGGAAAGCGATCACACCTTTTCACACATCCTGATCTGAGCGATTCACCTCTCCATATTTTTTGCATATATTATTAGCAAAAAAATGAGGTGGCAAAATGATCTATACAAGACCTTATATAGCGGCAAATGCTGCTGCGTATGCACAAAAGTGGGCACTCGACAGAAATCCTTTATTTGATAACTATGCAGGACGCGGTGGAGACTGCACGAATTTCGTTTCACAATGCATATTGGCAGGATCCTGCAAGATGAACTTTACAAAGGACTACGGTTGGTATTTTATCAGTGATTCATGCAGAGCGCCCGCATGGACAGGTGTAGAGTTTTTTTATGACTTCATAACCCAAAACACCGAATTTACACAGAGAAACAGAGGTATAGGTCCGTTCGGAGAAGAGATACAAGCATCTTCCGCTCGCCCGGGAGATGTTGTTCAGCTTGCCAATGAGCTTGGTGATTTTTATCACACTCTCATAGTTTCGCAAGTGGCAAACGGAGAGATATATATTTGCGCACACTCAGACGATGCGTTAAACCGTCCTCTCTCATCTTACACCTATACCACGGCAAGATTCATACACATCCGAGGTGTAAGAGCCGAATATGATCCTCCGTGTTTTTCTGAGCTTATGAACGGAAGCTCTCTCATAATCAATTAAAAAGGGCTGTCTCGGCATTACGCTCGAGACAGCCCTTTTGTTTATCTTGTAGTTTTTCTTCTTATATACACCGTTCCGAGCGAAAGCGAGATCACCGAAATGATCGCAACGACAACGCTCACGTCTGAAGTAGCGGGAGAAGAGCTTACCGTATAAGAAGCACCTTCCTTAACCCTCAAAAGGAGAGGAAGACCGTTCTGTGCATATTTTTCTATCTTGTACGTATACGTTCCGGGCTTCAGAAGTGCGGAATCTACAGCGATAACTCCATTTTCATTTGTTACGTATTTATACTCCTTGCCCGAAGGATCAAAAATACTGACGCTTGCAGAAGCAACGGCTTTCTTTTTTACGATAGGATTATATGCCGCATCGTACTCGGTGTCCATACTGTAAACCAATATGCTTCCGTCACTTATTTCAAGCTCGGGATATTGGAAGCCTACTCCGTACGGATCTCCGTAAAAAAGGACAACCTCGTCTCCCGATTTAAGCTTTATATCGGAAATACTGTCTGTAGGCACCACTCCGTTCACAGAGTAAAGCCATCCGTCCCAACCACCGTATTTGGCGGCGCTGAGCCCCTTTATCGAGGTAATATAATTTGTCTCAATCCCTACCATCTGAAGAGACGCCTTTGTGTTTACAGCTTCAAGAAGAGCCTTGAGCGTGCTTCCCGCCGCTACTTCCTCAGTAGTGCTGTAGAGACATTCGGTATCGCCTTCGATCCTGAGTGAGACCTTTGCTTTTTCCTCGCTGCTTACCGCGAAGGAAAAGCACACTGTGATAGATACGAGCATAATTATCGCAATCACGGATATTATGCTTTTTTTGTTTTGTCTTTTCATACAAAACCTCCTTTATTTTTTCCGAAAGGAAAGCCGTAAAAAAATACCCGAACCCAAAGGCTCGAGCGAAAAGACATGATCAAAAAGGCGCAAACGCGCCGTTTTGAATGCCGATTACTCCCTCCGTTTGCCCAAAGGGTAATACGACCAAACGATACAATGAGCATTCCGACTTTAACGGTAATGGCTGTTGCGACGGATTTTCACCGCTCTTTCCTCATCTCCGCGCCTCCATGCGGCGCGACATCCCAAAAAGAGAAAATATCGCTCCATATTCGGTTGCTCTAATTATACCACGGTGCAACGAAAAAGTCAATAACTTTTTTCAAAAAAAGATAAAACATTCGGAATAAGAGAGAGACAAGCACCATATATTTAACCGGAAACAACCTAAAGGAGATACAAATGCTTACGGAAGAAATATCACATCATCTGCCGCAACGACTGTGTGCTGAAATAAACGATATATGCATAATAAAAAAGTCTCTTCCAGAGGAAATACGTATTCGATCAAAGCGTAGGGCATCCTTGACCTACGCAAGCGAAAACGTTATGCTTGATACGGTTATTTCAGAGGATGAAATGAAGGATATAGTTAAAAGCCTGTGCAAAAATTCTGTTTATGCCTATAAAGAAAGTATAGCACGCGGTTATATTTCGATCGGTGACGGAATACGAATAGGGGTGATCGGAAGCGCTTTTTGCGAAAACGGATCCGTATCCGCAGTATATGACGTAAGCTCAGTGATAATACGCATCCCCAAAAAAGCAGAAACCGCAGCAAAAGCTCTATGTGATATGCTCGGATGCAAAAAGCACAAAAGATCATGCCTGATATACGCATCTCCCGGAGAAGGTAAAACAACCCTTCTTCGCTCTGCGGCTCATATTCTTTCAAGCGGGAACGATCCGCTCAGAGTAAGCGTAATAGACAGTCGAGACGAGCTCGGTGCTTTTCTCGGCGGTATAGGACTTTGCGTTGACGTGCTTAAAGGCTACCCAAAGGAAATCGGATGTGAAATAGCCACACGCACACTAAACTCGCAACTTATAATATGCGACGAAATATTCGGTGAAAAGGAGGCGGAGTCGCTTGCCTCTGCAGTCAACTGCGGTATACCGATACTTTGTTCTGCTCATGCGGGAAGCATACGCGAGCTGATAAACAGACCCGGAATCGACACGCTGCACAAAAAGCGAGTATTCGATCTGTACGTCAAAATAGAACGTGACAGTGAGGCGTTCAAGTTCAAGTATATGCCGATGAGTTGGGAGGAAGCGGATAATGCCCGAAGCACTTAAGCTTATCGGCCTCATAATGATAGGCCTTTCCGGAGTACTGACAAGCATCAAAATCCTTGCATCAAGCGACGAAGACGTCGGACATACAGAAGCTCTTATAGAACTCGTTTCATCTCTGAGATCGAAAATAGAGGTACTTTGTATTCCGATACCGGATATACTCTCAGCAACCGATCCGCAAATATTTGTAAATTGCGGATACACATCAGATGATCTTCCGAAAAATGCGGAAGATCTGATATCAAAATGCAAACTTAAAGAGGATGCGGAGCTGTACAAGCTTTTTTCGGAATTTGTTTTTTCTCTTGGGCGCGGATACAAAAGCGAGGAGCTGTCCAGATGTGATCTTATAACCGAAGAGCTGAAAAGAATTCTTTCAAGAAGAAAAGAAGAAAGAACCAAACGCAAGAAGACGGTTCCCGCAATATGCTTATCCGTAAGCGCATGTATAATAATTTTGCTTATATAGACCGCAAATATATGGTAACTTGAAATGGAAATAAATTTGCTTATAAAAATAGCGGGCATAGGCTTCCTTGTAGCCTCGTGCTCGCAGATACTCAATAAATACGGACGCGATGAGCAATCAATGCTCGTCGTAGTCTCAGGCATAGTAATAGTTCTGCTTATGCTTCTCGGAGAAATGTCAACGCTCATAAATACCCTGAGAACTATTTTCGGGCTGTGACTTTACGATATGGATAGTCTTAAATACTGTTTTTTCTGCATTGCGGCACTCATACTCGTTATAAGCATACGCGAATTTGAAAACAGATTTGCGCTCTTTATAAGAATGGCGGTCTCTGTATGCATAACTACAGTGTGCGCGTCTATGTTTGCGACCGTGTTCGAATATATAAACAACAACGCTTTGACGGTAAGCGTCGGGGAAGAGACAGCGGAGATATTTTCTTCAATGCTGAAAATGACCGGTATCTCGTTTATCGGCTGTATATCTGCTTCTATGTGCCGCGATTGCGGTGAAAACGGACTTGCAAGCCTTCTTGAGAGCGTATGCAAGCTCGAAATAATTATCCTTTGTCTCCCGATAATAGACAGTATCGTAGATAAGATCCAAAGCATTTTAGGATAAAAATATGAAAAAGATATTAATTATAGTCCTTGCCGCAATATCACTGTTAACTGTGCGAGTTGGCGCGGAAGAGAACGCGATCAAGGTTCCGGAAGAATACGAGGATATAAAGAATTTTATCCCGGAAGATATATTTGAAATGCTGCCAAACGATCTGTTCAGTACAAACGAGGATGAGCTGACTAACGCGGTAGATGAGCTCACGACCTTTGACTATCTCGCAAGGATAGTAGTAAAGGTCTTAAATCTCGAAATAAAAAGCAGCATAGACCTGCTTTTCATATTATCAGCAGCAGTGATTCTTTCTTCACTGATAAACAATTTGAATTCGCAGACCTTGAATTCCTCAGGAGGAGATATCAGCAAATTCATTTCAAACGTGCTAATAGTATCAATATTGATCACTACAAGCTCGGATATATTTTCTTGCTCGAAAATATTCTTCGAGCGGATAAGTCTTTTTATAAGCGGAATGCTTCCTTTTCTGTGTACACTCAGCGCCATGGGCGGCGGTATTTCTTCTGCCGTGGCATCTAATTACGGCATGACGGCTTTTTTGGCTATAAGCGAGTTTGCGCTTTCAAAAAGCCTTCCTCCTATAGCAAGCGCGTGCGTTTCACTCGCTTCCGTCAGAGCGGTGGGGGATAACTCAGCATCTTCCTCACTTTTGAAGGGTCTGAAAAAAATATACGTCTTTCTCATAGGAATGCTGATGACGCTTATGCTTTTTGTTTTTTCGACGCGCGGCATCATGGCACACAGTGCAGATACTCTGGGTGGACGTGCGATAAAATTCGCCGCCGGAAGTTTTATCCCCATAGTAGGCGCTAACATCGGTGACATTCTTAAGGGTGTCGGAAGCGGGATAGCATATCTGAAAAACACTGTAGGAATAGTGTCGGTATTTATAATATTGCTTATGCTTCTGCCTACATTTATAAGCGTAATTTTGCGAAGAGCGGTGCTTTATTTATGTTCGGCTCTTTCCGACCTTCTCGGTGCATCCGAGCAAAGTAAGGTCATAAATGAATTTGCATCAGTATACGGAATGATACTTGCGGTCATCTCTATGTCATCTGTTCTGTTCATAGCGGCAGTTATCATAAGCGTACGCATAGGCACTGCGACAATTTAGACAAGGAGAGAAAAAAATGCATGGATATCTTCCCGCAATAATAGCGGTCTCGGTTTTGACAAACCTGATAAGATTCGCACTGCCTAAGGAGAGCTCTGTCAGCAAGTACTCATCGTTTTTTATAGGCTTGTGTGTAACCGCTGTAATAGCGGTACCTGCTGTGCAGATAATATCTTCAATATCTGAATTAAAGCCCGAATTCATTATAGAAAGCCCACCTGAGGAGAATTATTCGGAAATATTCGGTGAATACATATCGGAAAGCCTATACCCATCGGTCGAAGAATACGTATATAAGGTGCTTTCTGAAAAATTTTCGATTCCAAGGCAGAACGCAGAGGTTTTTATACACTTTAATACACACGGAGACGTAATCGCGATAGAGCAGATACTTATATTTCTTAAGGGCAGCTCCGTATTGGCAAATACGGGCGCGATATCACACTATTTTGAAGAAAAATTTTTATGTCGGGTAGACGTTTCGGTAGATATACCGTAACATGGAGAAGGCAATGCAAAAAAATAATATAAAAAAAAACATTTTAACCCTCCTTTGCGGAGGGCTGGGTATAGTATTAGTAGTCTTCGTAAGCCTGTTTTCATCTTCAAAGGATGGATCTGTACCCGAAACCGAAATACGTATTGACAACCTCGAGACTTATACTCATTCTCTTGAAGACAGGATAAAAAAGCTTTGTGAGGCATGTGAGGGAGTCAGCTCGGTATCGGTAATGATAACGCTTGAAGGCGGATTTGAATACGAATATGCCAAAAACACAGAATACTCGGATAATAATTACGGAAACAGCAGAACAGAGGAGTATCTGGTCCTTGGCCAGGGCAGTAATCAAAAATGTGTGCTTTTGCGTGAAAAACTACCTGTCATTTCAGGCGTCGGTATTGTCTGCAGGGGCGCAGAAAACGAATCTGTAAAAAGCGAGCTTGTACTTCTTGTGGCTTCGGCACTGAATATCGGGACAAATAAAATTTATATAACAGAGGCGTCCTGAGTAATATTCGGGAGGGCTCATAAATATATTCTAACAAATATCACTTTGGAGGTAACAAAATGAAATTTGAAAAGCAGTGGAATGCCGTAAAGGGATTTTTCACAAAAATAGGGAAGAGAAATGCGCTTATTGCACTTGCGCTTCTCCTTATTGGATGTGCCGTATTTCTCAACGTAAAGCTTCTTGCAACAGGCAAAGGTGACGGCTATGACGGATACGATGATCCGTCAAACGATCAAAGTGTAGGGAACAACAGCGCAACAGATTACTTTGCTACGAGTATAGTAAGCAGAGAACGTACTCGCGATGAGGCTATGCAGGTGCTCCAGAGCGTTGTGGACGACGTAAATGCAGATGAAGCCGCAAAAGCGCAAGCCTTACTTGATCTCACCGCTATAGCAAATGCTATGGAAAACGAATCAAAAATAGAGACGCTCGTTATTTCAAAAGGCTTTGAGCAGTGTGTTGCCGTTATAAATGATCAGAAGGTCAGCATCATCGTAAAAAGCAACGGACTCAACGCAGCGCAGATAGCCCAAATAAACGAAATAGTATACGAGCAGACGGGAATACTCCCTATCAACATAAACATAATCGAAAAGGGCGCATAAGTCTTTTTCGTAACGAAACCGCTTATTTAAAATGGCGGTTTCGTTTTTTTAAAAACGAATTAATAAAAAAATTTGCTTTTTTTCAAAATCGGGATTGACTTTGCGGCAACGATATGATATAATGTTGTTACTAATATATGCAAAGGAGTACAACAATGCAGTATATCACAATCAAAAGCCTTGATGAAAAACAAAACCAAGCGTTAAATGAAATTCTCCCTTACATACCTTCGCTCGATGCATCTCTGCTCGACAAAGTATCGTTTGAAAGATCCGAAAGCTTTTCACTTGCAAAAAAAGAAGGAAACGTAGTTATTTCCTACGCAAAAGAGCACCAGATCTACCGTGCGCTTTCGCTTCTTTCCGGATTTGTAAATTCGGATGCTGACGTGCTCGATCAGAAAAAGGGCTACGGCCTGCTCTGCTACATGGCGGATATGTCGAGAAACGCAGTATATAATATGCCCTCCGCAAAGAGAATGATAAGATATCTCGCCATGATGGGATACGACTCCCTCATGCTTTACACGGAAGATACGTTTGAACTTCCCGGATATCCCTACTTTGGACATATGAGAGGCGCTTTCTCCAAGGAAGAACTCAAGGAGATCGACGACTATGCATTTATGTTCGGTATTGAGGTAATTCCTTGTATCCAGACTCTTGCTCACCTTTCTACAGCGATCCGTTGGCCGGGTCTTGCTCAGTTCTCCGATACGCCCGATATACTTCTTGTAGGTCATGAAAAGACGTATAAATTTATCAAAGATATGTTTGAATACTGCAAAGAGGTATTCAGAAGCCGCAGAATAAACATCGGTATGGACGAAGCACATATGCTCGGCAGAGGAAACTATACCGACAAATTCGGATACGAGCCCAAGCCCGACATAATGATAAAGCATCTTGACAAGGTCGTTGAGATCGCAGACGAGGTAGGACTTGCTCCTATGATCTGGAGTGATATGTTCTTCCGTATGGCGTTCAACGGTGCATACAGAGTACGTGAAGGCGAAATAGCTCAGGATATCATCGATCGCGTACCCGAAAAGCTTACCCTTATCTATTGGGACTACTACTCACTCGACAAACAGATCTTCACACATATGGTCGACTGCCACCTCAAGTTCAAGAACCCCATTATGTTCGCGGGCGGAGCTTGGAAATGGTACGGCTTTGCTCCTCACAATAAGTTCTCTCTCGTTTCCACAGAGCTTCAGCTCGACGTGTGCGAAGAGAAGGGACTTGATAACGTTATAGTTACCGCTTGGGGCGACAACGGTGGAGAATGCTCTCAGTTCTCGGTTCTTCCTTCCATGCTTTATTACGCTGAAAGAGCATATGCTGCAGACGCTTCCGAGGCTACCCTCGACGTTCGTTGTAACGAGTGCTTTGGTATAGGCTTTGACGCTCTTATGACTATGGACGATCCTAACAACCTTGAAGGAGTCGGAATCCAGCTCGGCAACCCCGTTAACCCCAGCCGTTACCAGCTCTTCAACGATCCGCTCGAAGGACTTATGGACGTACACGGAAATCCCGAATCCGACCCCGTATACTATGCAAAAGCTGCCGAGAAGCTTGCTTCTCTCACCGATAACAAGGACTTCGGATATATATTCGATACTCTCGCAAAGCTTTGCGTGGTTCTCAAGTCCAAGTGTAACCTCAGCATAAGAATAAGAGAAGCATATAAAGCAGGCGATAAGGTTACTCTCTCCGCTATCGCAAACGAAGAGATCCCCGCACTCGCTATCAAACTTGACAACTTCCTTGCAGCCTTCCGCAAGCAGTGGTACAAGGAAAACAAGACCTTTGGATTCGGAACGCAGGAGATACGTATAGGAGGTCTCAGAGCAAGACTCGTTTCCACAGCGGACAGACTCAACGCTTATCTCAACGGTGATATCGACGTTATCGAAGAGCTTGAAAAGCCGGTTCTCTCATTCAACGGACGCCAGTATAAGGAAGGCGAAGTCACCTATACGCGTCAGATGAAGTGGAACGAAAACGCAGCCGTAGGTATCCTCTAATTCGTAAAAAAAAAGTTAATCCACTGAAAACAATAACTTAAAGTGTTGATTTTAACGGTCATATGTGTTATAATCTTAATATAATTATTAAGTATTATAGGCATATGGCCGTTTTTCTGTTAGGTTTTAGCTATGGAACAGTATTCATTGTGGGGTACTATAGTCAACTCTCTCGCAATATTCGTTGCAAGCGCTATGGTTCTCCTGTTTAAAGCTTTAATTTCATTTTTCAAAGGCAAACGCAAGAAGAAAGAAAACGTACGCGAAAACATATTTGCCGCAAGAGCCAAAACTCTGTCCGACGTTATAATAAAGGGAATAGCTATATCAATTGCCGTTATCGGTATCAGCGGTGCGATAAAAACACAAAATATTCTTCTTATGATACTGTCTATAGTTTTTGGGTCAATAATAGGAACGATGCTGGACATAGACGCCGGTATACAGCACCTCGGAGATATTATCGAGAGTAAAGCCAAAAAAAGCAAGGGGTCTATTGCCGAAGGCTTTGTAAACGCAAGTCTTATATGCTGTGTCGGAGCTATGGCGGTCGTCGGATCTCTTGAGAGCGGACTTCGGCTCGACCACTCAACTCTGTATTCAAAATCTCTGCTGGATTTCTTCATTGTTATCGTTCTCACAGCAACTATGGGCGCAGGAGTATGCCTTTCCTCGCTTAGTGTCTTTGTGTTTCAGGGCACAATAACCGTTTTTGCCGGTTTTCTCGCTCCGATCCTTTCGGATGCCGTTATAAATGAGATAAGCGCTGTGGGATCTGTACTCATAATCGCACTCTCTCTTAATCTTCTCGGACTCACCAAAATAAAAACCATGAACTACCTGCCTGCAGTATTTATTCCTATAGTACTGTATGCAATCATATAAAGACAAAGGAGTAAGACCATGATATTGGATCCTCGCAACGGAATATTTCATTCGCACACCAATACGTTTTACAGGGGCAACGATCTGACCCTTGAATTGGCTGTGACCAACATCTACCGCGGTGGCTGTGCATTTACACTTGAATATACCTCGGTAAACGGCACAAAAAAGCTTGAAATGAACGTCGGAGAAAAAAAGCTCGGTGCTCAGATATACTACGCAACAATATCAAAAAATGAACTTTCGGACATATCGATTCTCGACTACTCTATATCCGACGGAGCATTCACCCTGTTTGACTATGAGGTCCTTGTTACAGATGCTCCCGTTTATCCTTCCGTAATAATCACCGAGCTATATCCGAGACCTCAAAAGGGCTCTCTCACCACAAGATACGTAGAGCTTACAAACATTTCGGACACAAGCGCAGATCTGTATGATTATAAACTTTCGATAATAGCTTCCGGCAAAGAGCGTTCAGTATTTATTACCGATACGGCGGGGGAGCTTTATATCTCTCCCTCAGAAACTCTCATACTCAGATTTCTTGTAAAAGAGTCGTTTGACGAAAACGGAAATATCAAAGACTCAAAGGAAACCTATCTGAACAAAATTTACGATGAAAATCCGTACGTGCGCCTCGAAACCAAGGCCGCAAGGGTCGTTGATATAAATATCACGCGCATATCCCCCAAAACCGGACTTATTGAGACAGATCCTACACTTTTCTCCCTTGGTGCATCCTTCGATCCCACTACGATCCGCCTCTCCTCAAGAGAAGGTGACAAAAGCGAAAATGATTTTGAGATCAACCTCAACCGTTCGTATACAGAGCTTGATATCCTCAACTCAAGAGCTATAATTACGTCTGTAGATCCTTCCGCTCCGAGTGTCGGCCGCGTAGTAATGAGAAATGCAGATGCTACTCCCGGCATTCTCGATCCGATCACTCCTATTCCTGATCCTTCAAACGCATCTATTCCCGCTATTCTCCTTACGTCACCCGTAACTCCCCATATTATGAGTGAGGGTGAACTCAGAATAGCGTATTCGATAATCGGCGATACTGCTTTTTCTTACGCGGAAATATACTCTGACGGATATTCCGAAAGGCGTCTTCCCGTAAAGATCTCTGATAATGACTATGAGCTTATTATTGAAAAGCAAACCGTAATAAAAAACAAAAAGCTCAGACTCGCTATATTCGCAGATAACGGAAATCTTATATCCTCTCTTGGTGATAGCGACAGACCGCTTGAAATACTTATAACCGACAACGTCGGCCCGAGCGTTTCCATGATATCTCCGAAGCCGCATTTCTGCTACAGCGGTGATTATCTCCCCGAGATATCAGGTACGGTTCATGACGTTTCGGGAGTAAATATATCTTCTTGCAGAATATTTATTGACGATACGGAAATAACCGATGACGTCGAGTGGGATGGCTGTAAATTCACTTACACTCCCAAAAAGGAGCTTACCGATGGAGAACACAAGATAAGATTCAAACTGTTTGACCTCCTCGGAAATATATCAAAGCTTTCATCTCCGTTCAGGATCGCACCCGAGAGTGAGATGAACTGCTATTTCGGTGAGGTCCATAACCACACCTCTGAGTCCGACGGAATGGGAACACCGGCAGA
>SVRJ01000006.1 GCA_015064885.1 Oscillospiraceae bacterium | reverse complement strand
ACAAACAAAGCTACGAGCAATTGGATTTGTTTACAGACTACGATGAGCTTATGGCGAAAAGAGAACAAGAAGAAAAAGCCTTGGAAAAAGAAAGAAAAATTCAGGAAGCAATGCTTGATATAAAAGAGAGATATGGGAAGAACGCTATTCTCAAAGGAACTAACCTGCAGGAAGGTGCAACTACCATAGAACGCAACGAGTCCATTGGAGGACATAAAGCCTGAATCAGATAAATAAGAATTTGTAGGTGAGATAATGATTATTTTAATTACCGGAGCATCGCATACAGGCAAAACTGCACTTGCTCAAAAACTGCTTGAAAAATATAAATACCCCTATCTTTCAATAGACCATCTGAAAATGGGTTTAATTCGTAGCGGCAACACAGAACTTACCCCTATGGATGATAATGAATTAACCGAATACTTGTGGCCGATTGTTAGTGAAATGATAAAAACTGCTATTGAAAACAAGCAGAACTTAATTATTGAAGGTTGCTATATTCCATTTGATTGGCAGAAAGACTTTGACTCCGAATATCTTGAAAAAATCAAATATTACTGTCTTATAATGAGTGAGGAATATATCAGAAATCACTTTTCTGACATAAAGAAATATGCAAACGTTATTGAAAATCGTTTGGACGATGAATGGTGTGCAATGGAAAGTATATTGTCAGAAAATGCACAGATGTTAGAATTTGCAAAAAAGTATAATGTGAACTATATACTCATTGAAGATAAGTACGAAATCAATATTGAGTTATAACGAAAATTCCAATTTATCAAACAATACAACAAGCCCCGGCAGACTTAAAGATCCGTCGGGGCTAATTATTTGTTTACTGCGGAGCAAATATAAACAAACCAATTTATAATTTCTCCGATAAGGACATCAGCCATCAGGTGGTCTGTATATGCAAAAACTCTCTTTCGTCATTCTGCATAAATTTTCCTTCCTTTATTTGTGCAAGGTGACAAAGTGTGATATGCGTAAAATTTATGCTTGACAAAAAAATCCGCTTGTGATATAATTGTACCGAGGGGTATATACGTGTAATACTCAATGATAGATATTTTACTATGGAGGTAATCAAAATGAAAAAAAGAATTCTTTCACTTACGCTTTGCCTTTTGATGCTATTATCGACGGCACTCTGCGTGCTTTCCTGTGAGCGGAAGCCCAAGACCGCAGACGAGGCGTGGAAAAAGATCGACGACAGTATGAATGGGCTAAAATCCTACGAGAGCGAAATGAAGCTTGATATGACCTACTATATTTCGGGCATCGAGCTTAAGGGCTCTTCTGTCGGCAAGGCGGCGTATATCTCTGAAGGAGAAGAGAACTTCTACTATTATTCTGAAATGAAATTCGAGGTGAACTCGAAGGCGGCAGGCATATCTCAGAAGACCGAGATCAAGGAGATATACAACGACGGCAAGATCTTTGTTGAAAGAAACGACGGCACGGTAGAGCAGAAGATATATTCGGAGAACACACCCGAGGAGGCAACCGAATATTTCAAGGGCGATCCCGAGGAGGATATCAAATACGAGGATGCAACCGGAAAGACGCTTACGAAAAACTCCGACTCCTCCTATACTCTTGTTTTTGAGGGATATAAAAAGGAAGAGGTTGAAAGGATACAGGATACTATAGGCCTTTCGAACGATCTTTTCCCGAACAAGATAATAGACGTCAAGGTCACCGTGAATGCCGGCGCCGACTATCTTGTGCGAGATATGAAGCTTGAATTCGTTTTCGAACAGGATCCCGATTCGGATAAGCTTCCGCTCGTGGCAGCAACCACTACCTATTCTAAGTATAATTCGGCTACTCATATAGGTGATGATCCCGACGTAGCAAATTATACCGCAATTGAGAACGTAAAGGTACTCACAGATATCGACAAGATGCTCGCAAAGATAAAAAACACCAAGGACGGAAAGTTCACGCTCAACATTTCCCAGCAGGTAAAGGTGGGTAATAATACGAGCGTATATTCTGAAAAGGACGTTGTAGAGTACGGTGAAAACGAAAACGGATATTTTTACGATATAGATGCCACCGTAAGCGGTACGGGCTCGAATGGCAAGCAGAGTATGGATATATCATATTCGAGCGGCAAGCAGACGGTAAAGGCGGGAGGACAGACGCAATCGGCAGAACAGACTGTCCTTGCGGCAAAGCAATATATCAACTCGCTTATAAACACGGTAAATTACGACAGCGCCTACGTTTCAAAAATGGAGAAGAAGGGCGATTCTTCCTACAAGCTGACCTGCGACACGGCTGAGCCCTCGGACTATAAGGCGTTCTTCGAGGGGAACGGAGGCACCTTCATTTCGGCAAAGCAGACAATGACCTTTGTTATAGTCGACGGAAATATAACGGGTGTGAAATCAACTGTCGAGGCTACCGGATACGTATTCGTCAACGGACTCAGACAGGAGGTAACACTTTCGATCAAGGTGGATACCGTATATAGCAGAGTCGTTCTCGAGTGATGATCATTTTTGCGTATACTTGAATCAGGAGAATAAAATTGACAAAAAAGCTTAAAGAAATCATAAAAAACGCGCGCAAAATAGCCTTTTTCGGAGGCGCGGGAGTGTCTACCGAGAGCGGTATCCCGGATTTTCGCGGAAGCGGAGGCCTCTATACAAAGGGAGAGGTGTTCGGAGTTTCTCCGGAGACGGTGCTCAGTAACAGATATCTGCGCGAGCATCCAGACAGGTTCTTTGAATATTACAAGACAAGGATGCTCTATCCAAAGGCAAAGCCGAACGGCGCGCATATAGCATTGGCAGAGCTCGAGAGGCAGGGGAAGATGTCCGCTGTTATCACGCAGAACGTGGACGGTCTCCATCAGCTTGCGGGAAGCAAGCGTGTCATCGAGCTGCACGGTTCAAGTCTTAAAAACTACTGCACCGGCTGCGGCAAGCATTATTCTGTAGAATATATTTTGAGATCCGAGGGAATACCGAGGTGTGAGGTGTGCGGTAAAATGATACGCCCCGACGTTGTACTCTACGGAGAAGGACTCAGCGGCAGAGCCTTCGCTGACGCGGAAAGAGCAATAAGCGATTCTGACGTGCTTATAGTGGGCGGTACGTCGCTCACCGTTCAGCCTGCGGCATCGCTCGTGTCGGCGTTTGACGGAGAACACTTTATCATTATAAACGGAAGCGAGACCCCGTACGACAGATACGCTGAGCTCGTTATACGAGAGCCGATAGCAAGGACTCTTTCGGCAGCGGTGGAGGTTTAAAGAAGGGATAGTATGACTTACGTTATGAGTGATATTCACGGAGAATATCAAAAATATCTCTGTATGCTGGATAAAATAGAGTTTTCTGACGACGATACTCTTTTCGTTCTCGGCGATATTATTGACAGGGGGGAAGAACCGGTGAAGATCCTTACCGACATGTCAATGCGCCCTAACGTATATCCGATATACGGGAATCACGAGCTGATGGCATCGGTGGTCCTCCACCAGCTTCTCGTCGAAATAACCGATAAGAACGTGGATATTCAGCTTGACGCGGATATCATGCGCGCTCTGATGGTGTGGCAGGAGAACGGAGGAGAAACGACGCTCACCGGCTTTAAAAGGCTCTCCGCGGATGAGAGAGAAGCCCTTCTTGAATATATTGATGAATTTTCTCTCTACGAGACGGTAGAGGTGGGAGAGCGGACGTTTGTGCTGGTGCACAGCGGACTCGGAAATTTTTCCGAAGGAAAAAAGCTTTCCGAATATACTCCCGACGAGCTTGCGTTCATGCGTCACGATTATGAAAGACGTTACTTTGACGACGAAAACGTTTTTATAGTCGCAGGGCATACCCCTACTCCTCTGCTATCGGGGAAGAAGGAGATATTCTTTTCTGAAAATAATATCTGTATAGATTGCGGAGCTACCTTCGGAGGAAGGCTCGCCTGCCTGCGCCTTGACGATATGGCTGAATTTTACGTCTGACATATAAGGCTTTTGTAAAAAAAATGTGTATTTTTTAATAGGGAAAAGAGATTTTTCTGTTGACTTTTTTCGATTTATATGATATAATATATAAACGAAAAAACAAAAATACAAGGAGATAAACAATGAAAAAGTTTTTTTCTGAATTTAAAAAATTCATAACCCGCGGCAACGTGCTCGATATGGCAGTCGGTGTTATCGTCGGCGGTGCATTCACAGCTATCGTTAACGCAATGAGCAATAACATTCTTAAGCCTGTCATCAACTGGGTGCTCGCAAAGCTTCTCGGCGCAAACGCGCTCAGCGAACTCTTTACATACCTCAAGACCTACCTTACACCCGAAGGAGGCGTAGATCTTACACAGTCTATCTATATCGACTGGGGCGCATTTATCAATGCGGTCATCAACTTTATTCTTACGGCATTCGTTCTCTTCTGCATAGTTAAGACTATGAACAGCCTTAAGGAAAACAATGACAGACTCGCAAACGAGCTCTTCGACGGTCTTACCAAGGAAGACAGAAAAGAGCTTAAAAAGAGAAAGATAAAGCTCAAGGATAAGGAAGCAGTTGCCGAGTACCTCGCTGAAAAAGCAAAGAAGGCAGAGGAAGAAAAGCTCGCAGCCGAAGAAAAGGCAAGACTCGAGAGAGAAGCAAATCCCACGACAGAGGATCTCCTCAAGGCTATTCTTGCAGAGCTTCAGAACAAGCAGTAAGCTTTACAAATATCTTTAAAATTCCCCGACTCAGATCCTTCGATTCGGGGAATTTTATTTTCACACGTTTCTTTTCTCTTTTACGTATTGACAAAAGCCGTGTTTTATGGTACAATCATTTCGGAAAATAATTTAACGGAGAAATAAAAAATGAAAAGAAGTAAAAAAATATTTTCACTCCTGCTTATTGCATGTATGCTTTTTTTAGTGGCATCCTGCACGGGAAAAAAGGATCCACCGCCCAAAGAGACAGAGGCTGCTACAGAGGCGGCATCTCCGTTTGACGTTATCTCGGCAGAGGAGAAGGAGGGCTGGCGCGAGTATCTTATAAAATGCCTCACAGATAAAAAAGAGCAGGCCGCAGACCCGTCCGACCCACTCCTCTCAAATATCGGTGCGGCACTTATAGACGTAGATCTCGACGGCTTTCCCGAGCTTGCCCTCTCTTATCCCGGCGGAAGTGCGGGAAACACCTTCGTTGAGCTGTTCAATATAAAAAGCGGTGAGAGCGTGGGCTTTTTCTCGCCCGGCAGATACGGAGAAAAGGAGCTTGGAGAGCTGGCACTTTTCCTCAACACCGAAACGAGCAGATATATCTACGTAGGCTTGTCGGGCTACAGAGGCGGAGCCTCGGTCACTCACAGTGAGATCTATACCGTAGCATATAGCGATAAGCATTCCGAATACTCGCATACCTCTCTTTTCTCTGAGACCTATGAGGAAGAAGCAAACGGTACGGATGTAAAGCTCACCGCAAGGCTTTGTATAAACGGCTCCGAGGTGTCAGCCGAGGACTACGTGCACAAGAAGGCGAGCTTTTGGCAAAAGCTCGTCAGGATAGACAGTAGCGACGTCGTTTACGTTTCATGGGAAAGCATAAGCGGAGAGAGCGACTCGGAGAGAGCTGCTGCCATGGCAGATGCGCTTATAAATTCAACCCAGGTGTTTATTCGCGGGGATGAAATAAACTGAACAAAAAAGCCGTCTCAAATGAAATTTTGAGACGGCTTTTTTGTTTATCCGTATCACTTCACGAGATCCTCGAACATCTCCGGAGCTTTCGCAAAGAGTTTAAGAGCAGACTTGTATTCTTCTTCAGTACGCACGCACGTGATACGCCACGTGTCCTTTTTCGATACCGAGTCTGCTACCTTCCAGTAATCGTTCTTTTTCGATCTGTCGTTCATTACCGAAAGAAGATATATAGCCTCTTCGTTTACAGATATCTCGTTTTCGGCAGAGCCTGCGAATATTTTGTATTCATCCTCTCCTTTAGCGGGAATATAAATATAATGCTCGAAAAGATATATCACGTCGCCCTCTGCGTACCCTGATGTGTTGTTTTTTTTCAGCACGTCGTGTATCTTTATTCCGGTAACGGTGAATCTCAGCTTTTTTTCTGTTCCGTCTTCCTCTATATCACAGGTGTAGCTGTCGGAAAAAATCTTTCTACCCTTTACAACGAGCAGACTTGACGTTTCCTCATACAAATGACAGTACAGAGTCGAAGGAAAGTCAAGCACACCCTGTGCTTCTCCCCCCTGAGAATATTCTGTCTCACCGTTGAATTTTACGTAAGCGTCGTGTATTATCTCGAGCCTCTTTACAGATATGTCTCCGACGGTCATGCTGCTGTCTACAGCTTCGCTCCACGGCCATATCCTGTCGTTTGTGTCTTTCATTCCTTGACCGAAGAATACGGGAAGCGCGATCGCTATACAAAGGCAAGCCGCGATCCCGGATAGCATAAGAGCGTTTACTCTCTTTTTTGCGCCTCCGTATTCGGCGTATTCTTTTATATACTTTTCATCAATATACGTAATGGCGTTGGTTGTTTTTTCTTCGTTCATATAGTGAACCCCCTTTTTTCAAGATAATTTTTCAGTTCTTTTCTCATTCGCGAAAGGCACACGTCAACAGAATTTTTGCTTACAGACATCTTTTTTGCAATATCCTCGCTGCTCTCAAACCCGAAATATCTGCTCATAAAGATTATCCGTTGCTTTTTCTTTTGCGTCGCTAAAAAGGAATTTATAAGCTCGGTTATCTCCCCGTCATCATAGCGCTCCTCCGAGAAAAGCAGCTCGGACAGCTCGTCGATCGGGATCGGATATTCTCCTCCTCCGCGTTTTCCCGCCGTGTTATACCTTACCCTGTCGAGAGAGGCGCGTCTCACAAGCATACAGGCATAAGAAAGGATAGATTCCGGAGACTTTGGCGGTACGGTGTTCCATATTTCAAGAAGAACGTCGTTGAGTATCTCCTCGGCATCCTCAGGCGATCCGACGATGCGCCGAGAGAGTGAAAGCAAAAAGCGGCCGTGCTTTTCTTCTATCTCAAAAAGAGCGCGCTCGTCTCTTGAAAGAAGCCGTTCTGTTATTTTATCGGGCATTTATTGGTCTCTCCTTTGCGAATGATGTTTTTTGAGGTCCTCACCCTGTATATCGAAAAAAATACTGCGAACTTTCACAGAACGCAAAAAAATATAAAAAAACCCGCTCTCAAAGGAGAACGGGTTGGAGCTGCTAATCAGAATCGAACTGATGACCTCGTCATTACCAATGACGTGCTCTACCGACTGAGCCATAGCAGCAAGTTTACTATAATATTATAACAGATTTCTTTCGGTTTGTCAATAGCTTTTATAAAAAAGTTTAAAACAACAATGATATTTAACCGAAAGAGATCCGAAATGTCTTTTACCATTTTTTATACTAAGGTTTAATATATAAATTAAATTTACAATTCGGTGATGAAAGGAGAGGGGGAATGTGATATAATGTTTTAAGGACAGAAAAAACTTTTACGGAGGCTGCAATGAATATAAACCAAGCTACTGAAAAGCTGTATAAGCTGCAGGATAAAATAAGCGCGTACAATCACGCAATGTCGCTTATCTTTTATGACGGAGCCACCACCGCCCCGAAGGACACCGCGCAGAACAGAGCGCACACGCTCGGTATCCTCAGCGAGGAGACGTATATACTTATGACCGGCGCCGAAACTGTAGAGCTCCTCGAATTCCTTGATGAAAATAAAGCTTCTCTTTCGGATAAGGATAAAAGGATCGTCTACCTCTCACTCAAAAACATAAGAGAAATGCAGAAGATACCTATGGATGAGTACGTGGCGTATCAGCAGCTCATATCCGAATCGGATACGGTATGGCATGACGCAAAGGAGAATAACGATTTTGCCTCCTTTTTGCCCTACCTTGAAAAAATATTTGAGACGAATAAGAAATTCGCACGATACTGTGCACCCGATAAGGATCCCTACGATTATTATCTCTCGCAGTATGAGGAGGGACTCACGAAGGAAAAGTGCGACGAGTTCTTTTCTACCCTCAAGGAGCATATAGTTCCGCTGATAAGCAGAATAGCAGAGAAAAAGCAGCTCGACGATTCATGTCTCAAGGGTGATTTCCCGATAGAGGAGCAGAAGGCGTTCTCGTATGAGCTTATGAAGGCTATGGGAATATCTCTTGACAGATGCGGTCTTGCGGAGACAGAGCACCCGTTCACAACAAGCCTCGGCTCACACTTTGACGTGCGCATAACAACAAACTACAACACGGAAGACCTCTCCTCTTCAATGTACAGCGTTATACATGAGGGCGGCCACGCACTCTATGATATGAATTCGGATGACGACCTCGCCTATACCTGCCTTGACGGCGGCGTTTCTATGGGTATACACGAAAGTCAGAGCAGATTCTATGAGAATATTCTCGGAAGAAGCAAGGGCTTTGTCGAGTACGTATTCCCGCTTATGCAGAAGGCTTTTCCGAAGCAGATGGAGGGCTACAGTGCAGACGACGTATATAAGGCTGTCAACCTCGTTACTCCTTCGCTGATAAGAACAGAGGCGGACGAGGTCACCTACTGTCTGCACGTAATGGTCAGATACGAGCTTGAAAAGAGGATGATGGCGGGAGAGATAAACGCGAGCGACCTTCCGCGTGAGTGGAACAGACTCTATAAGGAATACCTCGGAGTCGACGTTCCAAGCGACAGAGAAGGCGTCCTTCAGGATAGCCACTGGTCGGGCGGAGCGATAGGATATTTCCCTTCATATGCCCTCGGAAGCGCATACGGAGCACATCTGTACGCCAAAATGAAGGAAAGCGTAAACGTGGAAAAATGCCTCGCCTGCGGAGACCTTACGCCTGTCAATGAGTGGAACCGAGAGCATATATGGAAATACGGCTCACTGAAGCCCTCTACAGAGCTTCTGGGGGAAGCACTCGGAGAGGAATTCGATCCTCTTTACTATACAAAATATCTTGAGGATAAGTTCGGAGAGCTCTACGGCCTTTGATACAAATTAAAAATCACAACATCTGAAAGGAACTCAAAAATTGAAGTTCAGTCTTAAATACATAACCGACGAGATAAAAACACTGAAAATAAAAAATTTCCTCTGCCTTACGGTAGCGGGTATTATAAATGCCTTCGGTGTTACAGTCTTCCTTGCCCCCGTAAAGCTTATCGACGGCGGTATATCGGGTACGTCTATGATGCTTTCACAGATAACCCCCGAGTTTTTGACACTTTCATTCTTTCTCGTAGTCCTTAACGTTCCGCTGTTTCTGTTCGGACTGAAAAAGCAGGGAATAGCGTTCACCATCTATTCGCTCTACGCGGTTATAGTATACTCGCTTATGGCGTGGCTTATTACAGGGCCCATACCCATAGACGTAAGTATAGTTTCTCCTCTCGCCAAGGACGACCTGTTTCTCTGCGCTATCTTCGGAGGCATGATCTCGGGTACCGGAAGCGGACTTACCATGCGATTTGGCGGAGCTCTTGACGGAGTTGAGGTCATGGCGATCATATTCGCAAAGAAGATCGGAGTGTCGGTAGGAACCTTCATCATGATGTATAACGTCATTATATATATCATAAGCGGCTTCCTTATGGGTAGCTGGATACTTCCTCTTTACTCTATAGTTGCATATGCCGCAGGTCTGAAAACGGTAGACTTTATAGTAGAAGGTATAGACAGATCCAAGTCTGTTATGATAATAACGGATAAGGCGGATGAGATCACCTTGGCTATCGGCAAGGAATTTGAATGCGGAAGCACTAATATAGCTGCAAAGGGCGGATATTCCAAGGCGGATAAGACGGTTGTCTACTTTGTCGTGAACAGATTCCAGATACCGAAGCTGAGAAATCTTATTCACGGGATAGACGAAAAGGCATACGTTACTGTCAGTGACGTCGCCGACGTTATCAAAATGGATACGGAATAAAAAAGGAGGGCTGACCCTCCTTTTTATTTTGTGTATTGAATGGCGATCCTGTCCTCGGGAGAGAGATCAAACGTGTAAAGAGCAAGAACGAACAGCCACTCGAGCGGCTTCATGAGAAAATACACGGCGTTCGATCTTCTTTTCGTTGTGATGTGTTTTGATATCGGGATACCGTATTTATCGTATATTCCTCGGATAAGCCTGTGCAGCTTGGGTGTGCGCTCCTTTATCAGATCCTCAAAAGCATTTGCGACGAGAAGCTGCCTGTTCACCACTATAAGCCGTCCGTGTCTCTTACCTGCGCGCAGCGGTTTTACTGTCTTTTCGTCACCGCATGCGGCAACCGTGCACAGATAGTGCCCTTGGGAATTGATCCGCGGAGGCGGTATCTTCTGCGAGAGTGTCCACTCTGCGGTTTCCGTGAACGCTTTTATCGCTGAATCGGGTGCCTGACCGAAAAGGATCAGAATAACTACCGCCAAAATGGTAAGCGGAAAAGCAAGAACAAAGGAAAAAAGAATAAATCCGTGTGCCCTTGAAAGAAAGCCCTTGCATTTTACGAGAATAGGAGCTTTATATTCGGTATCGCTTATTTTTTGACAGATCGTCGGCAGGATATTACGCAGGAGACGAACAGAACAGATACAGTAGTTAAGCGGAAAGAGTAAGAACATGGGCATAGCAAACGAATTGTATCCGGGCAGTATCTGTACCGCCCATACAAGCGAAAGGACAAAACCGATAAAGAGGGAAGAGAAGCAGAAAGCAGAAACAAGAGGAGGTAGCTTAGCCTCGGAAAGCCTCAGAACCCAGAAGCCGACTATCGCGATACACACAAGCGTAAGGACGGTGGGAAGATAGGCGGCACTTATCGGAGTGTAGAATGTATAAGCCAAGCTCATATGATCGCTCAGATACAATACCGCATTGTCCCATTCGCACAGCGGAAGAATTGCCCACAGAATGACCGTGTACGTTATACCGAGCAGAAAGATCAGAACGTCAACGCCCATCCTTCTGCGTGACATTTTTTCTTCACGCGATTCAAAAACGGCAATAGAGTCGGTATGATCTTTTATCTCTGCTTCACTTGCAGCGGGCTCTTGCGTTGTTTTTGCAGAGGCGTCCTCGTTGCCGGGCTTCTTACTCCTTCTTCTGTCCTTTATAAGATAGAATATATTCATGATCGTGAGAACTATCGGAGGGATCACGAAGATCAGAATTGTAAGAAAAAAGTAAAGATAAAGCATGATTTTACCTCCTGCTTTTTTAAAGAACAGGTCCCATATTAAAAGAAATATAGGACCCGTGAAGAATTATTAAGAATGTATTCTGTTGTCGAACATACGTCCGATAGCGGATATGAGTCTGAGCGTTTCCGGCCATACCTCCTTCGGGAAAGCACCGAGAGCACGGAAGGTCTCAAAGTTGAGCGCACCCTCGTAGCCTATATCCTTAAGCCCCGCCATAAAGCCCTCCCAGTCGCAGGTGAGCTTTGCACCCGTGAGACAGGCGTAGGGAAGAGTGTGAGTGTCGTAGTGACCGTCATTGTCGTGAAGGTGGAGGATGGTAAGTCTCTTTCCGAGTGTATTGAGATACTGGCGGATATTTGCACCAACTATATTTGCGTGTCCTATGTCAAAGCAGAAGCCGAAGCAGTCCTCTCCTGCCTCCTCGTTGAGCTTGTCTATATACCAGACAGCCTCCTCAGCACTCGCACAAGCTCCCTGGAATCTTCTTTCGTTGAATCCGGTGAACAGGTTTTCGAGACATACCTTTACCTTGTATTTCTTTGCTGCGGGGATAAGCGCTCTGTAAATACCGAGGTTTATCTCATGCTCCTTCTCTTTTGTGGGAGCGGCGTAAAAAGTGTAGGGATGAACCACTATGGCGGGACATCCGACGTAATCGCAGACCATGAGGCATTTTTCGGTTGCGGCTACAGCGTATGCCGTAACGTCGTCTCTGTCGGGAATATAGGTAGGGAAGGGCGCATGCATCTGAGCGAACGAAATGCCGTTCTTTTCGGCAGCCTCCTTGACGGGACGGAAGAACTCGAGTATTTCCTCGTCCGACTTATCAAAGAAGGAAACGAGAGGACCGCCCGACTTTGCGAGCGCTCTCGGAGAAAGAAGGTGGTCGATATTAAAGTCAACCGCGTCAAAGCCGCAGGCCTTTATCATAGCAAAGCCCGCGTTGGGATCGTCGTAGCTGAACCAGGGAGCCGATTGTACACTGATCTTCATAATAAACCTCCGTTTAACGTGTCTAACGTGTTTTATGTATCTATATTATAGTATATAAATGCAGAAAAGTCAATAAGAAATCTCCAAAAAAACGAAAAAGCTTGGTATAAAAAGCGAAAAGCACGCATTATTTGCTTGACAGACGAGTATAGGTGTGCTATAATAAATAAGAAAAGAAATAAAAGAAGGGCGTATATTATGAACGTAAATTTTAATATAGAGAATGAAAAGCACGCGGACGTTGCCGTAATAGGAGGCGGCCCTTCGGGTGTTTGCGCGGCTATCTGTGCGGCAAGGCTCGGAGTAAAGGTCATCCTCGTTGAAAAGGGAAACTGCCTTGGAGGAATGGCGACTCAAGGTCTCGTAGGTCCGTTTATGACCTGCTATGATGCCGAGGGCGAAAATATGATCATACGCGGAATATTTGAGGAGATAGTAGACCGCCTCGTGGAAAGAGGGTACGCCATACATCCGTCAAAGGTGCGTTCGGGCACGGGATTTACCTCGTGGATAAAGATAGGCCACGATCACGTAACCCCATTTGAGGCGGAAGGCCTCAAGCTCGTTCTTGACGAAATGGCGGCAGAGGCGGGAGTAGAGGTGCTCTTCCATACGAATTTTCTTTCTCCGATACTTGAAGGGAATACGCTTGTCGGAAGTGTTCTTTCTTCAAAAGCGGGGCTGTGCGCACTGTATTCGAGTGTTACCGTTGACGCTACCGGAGACGGCGACGTTGCCGCACGTGCGGGAGTTCCGTTCGAATTCGGCAACGAGGAGGCAGGTCTCGTTCAGCCTGCTACTATGTTCTATCATATATCGGGTGTAAATGCCGAAGCTCTCGAAGCGGACATACAGGCAAATCTGCACAACTTCTACCGCAAGGACGGAGTTAACTACCGTTCTCTCCACTGGCGTGTGAGTGAGGCGAGAGAGAATGGAGACTGGACGCTCGACAGAGTCAGTATAGGTCTCTTCCGCATGCCGAAGGAGGATGAGTGGTGCGTAAATACTTCAAGAATAATGAAGATAGACAGCACGAACAACGAGAGCCTGACGAGAGGAGAGATCGAAGGGCGAAAGCAGGTGGAACAGATAACGGCATTCTTCAGAAAGTACGTTCCCGGATGTGAGAACGTGAGAGTAAAGGCTACCGCCTCCCACCTCGGAATAAGAGAAAGCAGACACATAAAGGGAGAATACAGACTTACGGCAGACGACCTCCTCTCGGCAAAGGTACCCTCTGACAGCGTATTCCTCGCGGCAAACTCTGTTGACGTTCACGGAAGATTCGGGCCGAGGAGTAACGAGTATATACCGATAGAGGGAAGCTATTACGGAGTTCCTTACCGCTCGCTCGTTCCGGTAGGCGTGGAAGGGCTTATCCTCACCGGAAGATGCCTGAGCGCGGATTCTACCGCCGCGGGAGCCGTCCGCGTTATGCCGCCGTGTATGGCAATGGGCCAGGCGTCGGGAACTGCCGCCGCCCTCGCGGTAAAGAACGGTGTGTCGGTAAGAGAGCTCGACTTTGCCCTCCTCCGCAGTACGCTTCTCGATAACGGCGTATACCTCGGTGATAGCGAAAAATAAATAAGAAAGGATACACACAATGAAGCTGTTTATATTTGCCGATCCCCATTACGGAAGATCGCCTTTGAAGAATAAGAACAGATATCCGAGGCTTTCTCTCGAAAAGCTTAAGACACTTGAAGAAAAAATAACCGAATGCGATGCTCTGATCTGCCTCGGCGACCTTACGGACGACGGAAAGCGTGACGAATGTGCGGTATGCCTTCGCGAGATATCCGGGTATATTCATTCGGTGGCGGATAAGGCGTACGTGCTGATGGGAAATCACGATTGCATAAATTTTTCAAAGGAGCAGTTCCATAAGTTAGGCTCGTTTGAAAGCAGGGCACCATTTATCCTCAAGGATAAGGAAAGCACGCTTGTATTCCTCGATGCAAACTTCCTTACCAACGGAAGCGGATACCTCTATTCCAACGTAGATTGGACGGACAGCGTGATTCCGAATGACCAGACAGAGCTTATACGTGAGGTTGTCGGCTCGGAGTGTAAAAAAATATTTATTTTCGTCCATCAGTGCCTTGCCCCGAACGCCGAGTACAGACACAGGATAAAGAATTTTGAGGAGATACACAATATCCTTTCCTCGGCAGAGCAGAAGGTCACGGTAGTGCAAGGACATTACCATTACGGAGGAAACGCTACCGTGGACGGTGTGGAATATATAACCCTCCCCGCCCTCTGTGTAAACGATACGACACCGTATCTTATACTTGATACCGACGGTGAGTGAGGCCATACGGTCTTTCGGATAAACAGAAAAAAGCTCCGCGAAACCTACTCGTTTTGCGGAGCTTTTTAATGTAAATTCGTATTTTACTTTTCGGTATTCGTAAGAGCCCGTTTCATCTCATACGAGTACACCGCACGCATGAGAAGGAAGGAAAGGATTATGACCGCAACAGAGAGAGCCGCCTTCAGTATCCCTTCCAGAAAGAAAATGAGAAACAGCTCGGGAATACAGCCTATCAGTACGGCAATACCGCTTGAATGCCTTATTTTTGCCACAGTCTTTATCGGGAGAGAGCACTCCTCCTTTGTAAGCTTGTCGTCCTCCTCATCCTTAAAGCGGACGTTTCCGATGCCGGTCACCGCGATCACAAAGAAGAGGACGAACGGGCAGAGAGAGAATGCGTTTATGCTGACGATCTCGCTTCCGAAAAATGATGCCAGAGCAATAAGAACTGCGGCAAGCACCGCCGCCGATAAAAATAATATTTTTTTCATATGAAGATAACGCGCGGCTTACGCCTCTTCTCCGTATATCTCACTGTAGAGAGCCGTGAGCATTGCCTTTGCGTGGAGAATATCCTCTACCTGCTTGTCACCCTTTATCTCACGCTCGATAGTGATAGGACCGTTATATCCTGCCGCCTTGAGCCTTCTCATAAGCTCGGGATAGTTAACTTTTCCGTCGCCCATTCTCGCTTCTCTTCCGAGAGAACGTCCGTCGGTCGGATAGTTTCCGTCCTTGCCGTGTACGTTTCTTATGTACTTTCCGAAAATATCAACGGCATCGCAGGGATTTGCCTTGCCGTACATGAGGAGGTTAGCAGGGTCGAGATTGATTCCGAGGTTGCCTGTTCCCACGTCCTCGATAAGACGGAGAAGTGTTGTGGGTGTCTCCTGACCCGTTTCAAAGAGGAAATAAAGCCCCTTGTCGAGATAGTTTTTTGCTATATGCTTTATACAGCCTACAACGTCGAGATATTCTGTAGTAGAGGGATTCTCGGGAATGAAGCCCGCATGCGTAGCAACGTCGGTTACACCGATCTTGAGAGCAAATTCTCCACCCTTGAGAAGCATCTTTACTCTTTCGAATCTGTAAGCTACGGGAACGATACCGAGAGTTGCAGGACCCTCTACAAAGTTCCAGACCTTAGGTCCGGGCCAACCGCACCAGAGAGCGGAAACGCGGACACCGTATTTTTTTGAGCATTCGTTGACTATAGCCGCGTTTTCGTCTGTAAATACAGAAGGCTCGTAGTTGCTGAGCTGACACGACGTAAGACCGAGGTCGTGAACCTTCTTGAACTTTTCGTCGAGATCGCCGGACATAGACATGATTACACCGAGTTCTAACATATTGTTTATCTCCTTTTTAATATTATCTTATTTTTTGAAGCGGGAAATAAGTCTCGCTATATTTTTTGATGTGAAATAAAGATCACGGCGTGAGTGCTTCACCGCGTCCTCAAAGGGAAGAGGAGTGCTCTGTATGCTGAATACCGCACAAATACCCTCAAGCTCCTCTATATCTCTGTCAACGCTTCCGCATATCGCGATAAGCGGAATACCGCCCGAGCGGCTCGCTATTCCCGAGATCACCTTTCCGCCAAAGCTCTGAGAGTCGAACCTGCCCTCGCCGCTTATTATCGCGTCAGCGCCCGCCAGCTTTTCCTCAAAGCCTGCCGCGTCGAGCACGGCGTCTATTCCGCGTACGAGAACACCTCCGAGCAGAGCCACAACGCCTGCACCCATTCCGCCTGCGGCGCCTCCTCCTTCGAGCGAGGAAATATCCTTTCCGAGAGATCTGTCGCAAGCCTTCGCAAAATTCATAAGCCCCGTGTCAAGCCTTTTTACACATTCTTCATCCGCACCCTTTTGCGGAGCAAATACGTATGCCGCACCCTTCTTTCCGTAAAGAGGGTTCCTCACGTCGCACATGGCACGTATCCTTGATTCCTTCAGCCTTTCATCAAGAGCGGAGAGGTCTATTTCGCATATGTCCTTCAGAGTACCTCCGACCGGAATGAAATTCTCACCGTCTCGGTTTTTGAATACGGCTCCGAGGCATGCCGCCATACCGCATCCGCAGTCGTTTGTCGCGCTTCCTCCGAGACAGAGCAGAATATCTCTGTATCCGAGATCGAGAGCCTTGAGAATAAGCTCGCCAACTCCGTACGTGCTCGCCCTCTCGGGATCCTCCTTGCCCTTTACAAGCGGAAGTCCGGCACAGGAAGCCATCTCTATGACCGCGGTGCTGCCGAGAACTCCGATAAAGGCGTCGCACCTTTCACCGAAAGGACCGCTAACCGTAAGAGGAATACGCGCAGCCCCAAGCGCATCAGAGCTGCCTTCTCCTCCGTCTGCGACGGGGATCTTTATTATTTCTGCGTCGGGAAATTCGGATAATATACCCTCACCGACAACGTCGCACACCTCTTTTGCGCTGAGAGTGCCCTTGAACGAGTCGGGAACTATCAATATCTTCATAAGATCAGCCTTTACTATTTTATTCTGCGTACAGGCACTCCGAGAGACCTGCCCTCAGCGTATGCCGAGATCACACCGTCAGCCTCCGACCTGCTTTCTGTCGTGAATATGAAATGCACGTCTGTAAGAGAGGAAGCGACTTTGTCATCTCCTACGTAAGTAGGCACCGAGTTGAATATAACGCTTCCGTGAGAGCATGCCCTCATTCCGGTGAAGGTTACTCCCTTTCTGTCCTTGAATCTGAATATTCCGTCGCCCTTTTTGCACTTATCACATCCGATAAGCTCTCTGCCTATACACTTTTTGAGTGTCATAAGCGGTATTCTTCCGTATACGACGGTGGCAGATCCGAGAGCCCTTTGCGCCGACAGATTCAGCTCGGGGGAGGCGATCGCTCTCACCTTGAAGGAGTCCTCAAAAAGAGAAGCCGCTTCTGTATTGTATATATTAAAGCCTATATCGGTGTGTACGCTTTCAAAGCCGCACGCCAAAACGAGAGGAAGCTGACCTATATCCGAAACGAGAATATGCCTGCAGCCCCTTTCTTTAAGAGAGGCGAGCGTCCTTTTAAGCTCCTCGCATTCTCCCTCCGAGGTTATCTCGGGAAGAAAGGCTCCGTTTGCCGTTTTGCTTTCGTATCTGTCTGACGGAATGAATATCACGTCGAAAAATTCTCTTGCTCTGTCGCTTACGCTTCCCGGAAGAAAAAATTTTGCGCTCTTTATCCTGCGCTTGCTTCTTCTTGATGCTTCGGTATAAGAAACGTTCGGCTTTTCTCTTGTTATAACGTATTTTGAAGCAAGAGCGTCAATAGCCTCTCTGCGTGCGCTCTTCAGTGCGGAGACGGGAACCATAAGACCCGGGTCGCAGTCTATATTTGCGCTTTTGACAAAGAATTGAGTGTTTCCGAGAGCGGAGAGCGGTCGCAGATAGTCATCGCTTTCCATAGGACGGCTCTGTGCCTCCTGAGGAATACATCCGCGCACGGTCACGCTTCCCTTATCTTCTGACGAGTACGTCAGCGAAAGCTCCTCTCCGCGCTTTATGCTTGCGCACAGAGAAAGCGGTATCCTCGGTTCTTCTATTTTTTCTGTCAGCTGACGCTTCGGCTCGGTGAGCTCACCGCGTATTCCGTTCATTGCGGGAGTTATCCTTCCCGTATAGTATCCGTCCGTGAAGCCTCCGCGTGAAAAGATCTCCGAAAGCTCTTTCACCTCAACGTCTGTCGCATTCCTTGCGGAATCGAGAAGACGGCGGTATATTCTCGTTACCGAATACACGTATTCGGGAGATTTCATACGCCCCTCTATCTTAAAGGAGGCGACTCCCATATCGCAAAGCTCGGTGAGATGCTTGGCGAGGCAAAGGTCCTTAAGGCTCAGAAGATACCTGTCCTTTTCGTACGGGAGCCTGCAGGGCTGTGCGCATTCTCCGCGGTTTCCGCTCCTTCCTCCTACCAGAGAGGAGAAAAGACATCTTCCGCTGACAGAAACACAGAGAGCACCGTGGATGAAGACCTCTGTTTCGGCCATTGCGTTTTTGGTTATATCTCTTATCTCTGCGCGGTTCAGCTCTCTTGCAAGAACCACCCTCGATGCCCCGAGAGAGGAAAAGAGATCAGCTCCCGCCGAAGACCTTACGCCTGCCTGAGTGCTCACGTGTATCTCGAGCCTGGGTATCTGCTTTTTTATCTGTGATATGAGGCCGAGATCGGCGCATATGAGCGCGTCCGCCCCGGCACTATAGAGGCTTGCCGCAAGCTCGAGAGCCTCACCGAGCTCCTTTTCCCTAAGAGCGGTGTTGAGCGTGACGTATGCCTTCTTGCCGTAGGCGTGGCAATAATCTATTGCTTCCTTGATCTCGGCGTTGCCGAAGTTTGTCGCCCTCGCACGCGCATTGAAGGAGGATGCTCCGAAATATACGGCATCCGCACCTCCGCACACGGCGGCACGAAGACACTCTCTGTCTCCTGCCGGCGCGAGAAGCTCATGCTTGTTTCTTTGCATTTATACTGCCTCAGCTCTTGAGTATTTCTATAGTGCGCCTAAGAGATTCTATCTCACGCAGAGCCGAGTCTCTTTCGTCAAGCACCTTTTTATAGTCCGAGCAGCATTCGAGCGCACATATCAGAGCCGCCTCTGTCCTCGAGCAGTTGGGTGAAGCCGTATGTATGGCGCGTATTCTCCTTGAAAGCATATTTGCCACCTCGGATACAGATGCCTCGCTTTCATCCGTTCTGACGCAAAGCGAAATTCCGTCAATGTTGAGTGTGTATTTGTTATTCATACTTAACTCCTCCGCATATTTGTATGCAAACCGAAAAATTTCAAAAAAGTACTTGAAAAATCCGAGAAAATATAGTATACTATTTATATTATAATATAAATTTTTAAAATGTCAAATGAAATATTTTGCAAAACGCCCGATTTAACAAATTATTAACCTTGCGTTATCTTAAGATACATAAAAACGGCGTCTGTGAAAATTCATATTAAGCAAGCAAAAAGGAGCACCGCTATGGGAAAACTCAGTAACTGCAAAAGAATGGTGATAAAGCTCGGTTCGTCCACACTTACTCACGAGTCGGGGCATATAAATATAAGACGTATGGAGGAGATAGTAAAGATACTCTCTGATTTTAAAAATTCGGGTATTGAGGTAATAGTCGTGTCCTCGGGAGCGGTCAGTGCGGGAGTGGCACGGACAAAGCTCGGAAGGAGACCCGGATCTGTCCGTGAAAAGCAGGCTATGGCTGCGGTGGGTCAGAGCGAGATAATGAGAATGTACGATAAATTCTTCTCCTCATACGGTCATACGGTGGCTCAGATACTTATGACTAAGGACGTAGTGGAGGACGTACAGAGAAGAGAAGCGTGCGAGGATACCTTCAACACCCTTCTCGAAATGGGATGCGTTCCGATAGTAAACGAGAATGACAGCGTCTCTACCGCTGAGATAAAGTTCGGAGGAAACGACACCCTTTCCGCATACGTTGCCCTCGTCGCAAAGGCGGACGTTGTGCTCAACCTCTCCGATATAGAAGGACTTTATGACAGCGACCCGAGAAAAAATCCGAATGCCAAATTCATCAGCAGAGTGGATTCTATAGACGAGGAGCTGGTGAAGATAGCCGGCGGCGCGGGAACCGAAAGAGGAACCGGTGGCATGGCGACCAAAATTGAGGCGGCAAAAATACTTACCGAGGCGGGCATATCCATGTTCATTCTGAACGGACACCGCCCGGAGGTGCTCTACGAACTGTTCGACGGAGTGCCGGTAGGAACATATTTTAAGGCTAAGGAAAAGGCGGTAGAAAAATAATATGGTGATAAAGGAATACGTACCCGAAAGATTTACGTACGCGTCGGCGGACGGCGTAAGCGAGATAGCCGCATACGCATATATTCCCGACAACCGAGAATACAAGGGAATAGTGCAGATAGTCCACGGAATGAGCGAATACTTTCTCAGATATTCGGCGTTTTGCGAGTTCCTATGTGAAAAGGGATTTATCGTCTGCGGAAACGACCACATAGGTCACGGTTATACCTCTCGCTCTGAGGATGAGCTCGGTTATACCTCTGAGAAGGACGGTGCCGAGATACTCGCATCCGACGTAAATATGCTTTCCGATATTATAAAAGAGAGATTCCCGAGACTCCCGCACGTTCTTCTCGGTCACAGCATGGGCTCTCTTATCGCAAGATACTGTATATCCGTCTACCCCGATATAACAGATTCGTGTATTATTATGGGAACGGTAGGACCCGAAAGCCCCGCAAGAATAGCAAAGCTGCTCGCAGGACTCAACGCAAGAATGTTCGGTGAATACAACAGATCGAAATTCATAAAGAGTCTTGCCTTCGGCTCATATAATAAAAAATTCAAGGACGAGGGAAGCGAGTCTGCCTGGATAAGCAGTATCGAGAGTGTTGTTGACGCATACGACAGAGACCCCCTCGCGGGCTTCACCTTTACCGCGCGCGGATATTACGACCTGTTCGACCTCCTCGCAAGAGTAAGCACGAAAAAGTGGGCTGAAAGCATAGATAAGGAGCTGCCGATATTCGTGGTATTCGGAAAGAATGACCCCGTCGGAAATTACGGAGTCGGTGCCCTTAAGGTCTGTGAGATGCTCTATGCCGCCGGAGTAAAGAACATGCGCTATAAGATATACCCTCAGAGCAGACACGAGATACTCTGCGATATAGAAAAGGACAGAGTATACGACGACCTTTACGGTTGGATAAACGGTATCTGCGAAAAGATGACGGAGAAAAGCGATGAGGAGTGAGATAGTCAGCGGAAAGGGAAGACTCCTCGGAGTCGACTTTGGCGACAGAAGGACGGGCATCGCTGTCTGCGATAACACAAGATTTATAGCAAGCGCGCGTGAAACTATCGTAAATAACGGCCTAAACGATTGTGTCAGACAGGTCGTCGAAATAGCAAAGGCGGAAAATGTCTCCGGGATCGTTATAGGCCTTCCCGTCAATATGGACGGAAGCTACGGAGAGAGAGCCGAAAAGTGCAGATATTTCGGGTCGCTCGTTGAGAGTGAGAGCGGAATATGCGTAGATTTTTGTGACGAACGAATGACCACGATAGAGGCGTCGAGATACCTCGGAGAGTCGGGCACCTTCGGTAAGAAGCGTAAAAAGGTCATAGATGCCCTCAGCGCACAGATAATCCTCCAGAATTATATAGACAAACTGAAATATCAGTCTTGAAAGGAAAAGACTATGAGCGAGCTTGAAAAATTCGGTCTTCTCGGAGTTCCGCTCCCCGAAATAATAAATTCTTATAAGTATTTCGGAGATTTCGACGCGGAGATAAAGGCAATAGACGCATACCTCGGGAGAGAAGGACTTCCCGAAGCTCTCAGAACACGCCTTGAGCTTGAAAAGGTGATAGCCGAGGGAATGAAGAAGGAATTCTCGGTCAGCGAGGAGGAGGCTTTCTCATGGTTCTGCGAAAATTATGAGGACTTTAAGCGCGAGACCTTCGAGGAGATGATGAATAACGGCATGCTCGAATGGAGATACGTAAAGGGAGTGAGACACCTGTCAGACTCCTACCGCTCGAGTGTGTCGAGAAAACAGAGAGCGCTTTACGCCGCAAGGAAGGACAGAGCCCCCTACGTTAAGTCGGAGAAGGTGCGCCTTATCCATGAGGCGATAGACGAAATGCACGAGAGAAGCTTCTGCAAGCGCAGGATAAGAATACGCCAGGAGCTGTCTGTGAATAAGATGAGCGAGCGCGTCGGAGAAAGAATAAAGGTCTATCTTCCTTTCCCGGCGGAATGCGACGAGCAGAGCGATATAATTCTCGTCGCAGCCTCTCACCCGTGCGAAATAAAAAAAGGCGGACAGACCTGCGTTTATATTGATACCGTGCTTAAAGAGGACGAGGTCTTTTTCGTTGAATATGAGTATGCCATCTGTATAAGATACAAAAAAATTGACTACGACAGAGTGTCGGAAGAGCAGCCGCCGTTCGTTGAGGGAATGAGCGGAGAGCTCTTGCCTCATATAGCCTTCACCCCTCTTATACGCGAGACGGCAAAGGAAATATGCAAAAGCGAGACCAACCCGCTGAAAAAAGCAAGGCTCATATACGACTACGTCACACGTTACCTCAGATATTCTTTTATGCGTGAGTATCTCACCTTTGAAAATATCCCCGAATTCGCTCTTACCTCGACGATAGGTGACTGCGGTGTCATGGCGCTTCTCTTTATAACCCTCTGTCGTGCGTCCGGAATACCCGCGGGCTGGCAGTCGGGACTTTCCGTCTACCCGAACAGAGCCTCAAGCCACGACTGGGCAACCTTCTATATCGAACCGTTCGGTAAGCTCTACGCCGACCTTTCGGGCGGTGAGGATGCCGATGAAAAAGAGGATGATATACTCCACGACCACTATTTCGGGAACCTCGATCCCTACCGCATGATCGCGAATAACGCCTTTCAGGCAGACTTTGACCCTCCGTCCTCCTTCTGCAGAACAGACCCGTACGATAACCAGAGCGGTGAGGCGGAATATAACGACAGAGGCCTGCGCGCGGAGGAGCTTACGAGAAAAAAGATACTTATCGAGTACAAAAAAATTTGATACTTTTTATAAAAGACTTGACAATCTGCCGGTTTTATAGTATAATAGACTTACAAAAATTTTTTCATTTTAAGAAAGGAAAAAAGAATATGAAAAAAGTATTATCCATCGTGCTTTGCACAGTAATGCTTCTCTCGCTTTTCGTTGTTTCCACAAGCGCAGCGGCTTGGGACGGAACAACAGTTTCCACATCCCTCAAGGGTGAAGGAACAGCAGATAAGCCGTATCTCGTAGAGACGGCTGCGGACCTTGCATTCCTCTCTAAGTCTGTAAGCGACGGCACCACCTACGAAGGCAAGTACATTACACAGACAGCTGACATCGACCTCGGCGGCAAGGCTTGGACCTCTATCGGTTCGAACGCAGCTCCCTTTTCCGGTATTTATGACGGTAAGGGTAACGACGTAACAGGATATTCCGGATCTGTAACAAGCGCATTTATCGGATTCTTCGGTTGCCTTAAGTCTACTGATACAAATCAGGCGGCTATTCTCAATCTTAACCTTCAGGGTAAGATCGACAGCTGGACCTTCAACGCTGCAAGCGATGCACTCGTAGCAGGTCTCGCAGGTAAGCTCGAGGGTAAGGCAGAAAAGCCCATCGTGATCGCAAACTGCGTTGTTGACGTTGATATCGACGTTACTGTTCCCACAGCAACCGACGGAAAGATCATGTACATCGGCGGTATAGGCGGTTGGAACTCCAACGTAACTGTTGTTAACACTGTAAACAAGGGCGACGTTACAGTTAAGAGTGACGGAAGACACCTCTTGATCGGCGGAATCCTCGGAAACGCATACAACAACATTACTCTTGAAAACGTAGCAAACTACGGTAACGTTAATATCGAAGTAAAATCCGGACACCTCGCAGTTGCTTCCGGTATGATAGGAAGAGCAAACGGTGCTCAGACCGCAGCATGCAAAATAAATAATTCTGTAAACTACGGTAACGTTAACAGTGTTGGTGGCAGCAATGCATTTGCAGCAGGCGTTATCGCTCAGGGCTTCAACGCTAATACCAGAAACACAACTCTCGAAAACTGTGCAAACGCAGGCAAGATCGATGCTAAGACGACCAAAGATTCTGCCAATGCTTATGCAGGCGGTATATATGGCTACGAAAACGTAGGCTATACAACCATTAAGAACTGCGCAAACAAGGGTGAGGTTACTGCTTCCGGTGTTAACAAGGAAATGCTCCCCGGCGGTATCATTGGTGTTTCCAACTTCAGCGGAAAGAACTCCAAGGTAGAAAACTGCAATTCCACAATAAAGGCAGTCGGATGGACAAACGATACTGCTACCATCGCAGTAAACTGCGTGTCCGATGCTCAGGCTTCTGTTATTGATGCGGCTATCAAGGCTATTGAGGACGCACAGAAGGCAACTACCTCTGTTACTGTTAACGGAACTAAGCTTAATTTCGCAGTTGAAACGGTAACTCCCACACCCACACCTACACCCACACCCAACCCCGGCACAGGTGACGTCGCAACACTTCTCGTTGTTATGGCTATCATCTCCCTCGCAGGTGTTGTAGTTGCAAAGAAGGTTTCTGCAAGATAAGTTATCTTCGAATATAGAGGCAGGCACACACTTGTGTGCCTGCTTTTTTTAAAAACCGCCAAAAAACTCTTGACATTTTAATAAAAGTATAGTATAATAAAGTTACCAAGAATTTTTTTCATCTTAAGAAAGGAAAAAAGAATATGAAAAAAGTATTATCCATCGTGCTTTGCACAGTAATGCTTCTCTCGCTTTTCGTTGTTTCCACAAGCGCAGCGGCTTGGGACGGAACAACAGCTTCCACATCCCTCAAGGGTGAAGGAACAGCAGATAAGCCTTACCTTGTTGAAACTGCAGAAGATCTTGCGTTCCTTGCTAAGGACGTTAACGGCGGTAACAAGTATGCAGGCAAGTACATCACACAGACAGCAGACATCGACCTCGGCGGCAAGGAATGGGCGCCTATCGGAGCAGGTACAGGATCTCCCTTCGCAGGTGTTTACAACGGTTGCGGATACACGATCAAGGGCTTCTATCAGTCTGCTCCTCTCAAGTTCAGCGGTCTTTTCGGATACCTCGCTACAGACGGTTTTGACGGCGGTATCGCAAACCTTACTCTCGAGGGTAAGATGGAGATCAAGGACGCAACACTTACAGGTCACTGGAGCGCATCTCCTCTCGTAGGCTGGTCCTTCCAGAACACAACTACAGTTCCCACTAACACACTCAGAATCATCAATATCGTTACAGACGTTGATATCACAGTAACAAACTATGCTGAATCCCCCAGAGCAGCAGGTGTAGCAGGCTACGCTTTCCGCACAGAGTTTGAAAACGTAGTAAGCAACGGCGATATTACCCTTAACGGTAAAGCTCAGGGCCGTGCAGGCGGTATAGTTGCTGAATCCAACGGTACAAACTATACAAACTGTGTAAACAACGGTAACTTTACAGTCAATTGCGAGACCGGTGCTATTCGTACGGCAGGTATCGTAGCATACAGCTCCAAGAATGCAACAGAGAGATTTATGACTCTCAAGAATTGCGTGAACAACGGTGACATCACAGCCAAGGTTGCGGCAGATACAACAATTTACGTTGCAGGTATGATCGCAAGCTTCCAGGGCGGTACCTACGACCTCAACCTCGTTTTTGACGGCTGTCTCAATGCAGGCGACCTCAAGGGTACAACAGGCGGCACAGCTAACAGCTATGCTCACGTTGGCGGTATGGGCGGTTACCCCGAAAACGGTAACAACGCTATCACAGTAAAGGGTTGCGTTAATACAGGCGCTATAGCTTATGAAGGCGGCAAGCAGGACAGGACCTCCGATATCTTCGGAACTATATACTCCGCAAACTTCGAAAACATTCTCTATTCCGACTGCGTATGCGTTGGTAAGGTAAAGTCTGTTACGTTCAGCGTAAAGAATCCGGAAACAGCTATTACAAACTGCACAGAGAATGCAGAAGCAGCAGTAGCAGCTGCAGCAGCGAAGAAGATCACTGACGCTCTCGCTCCTTCTGCTACAAAGATCGCAGGCTTCGATACGGCATACAAGGCTCCCGTAGTTCCCGATCCCACACCCACACCCAACCCCGGCACAGGTGACGTCGCAACACTTCTCGTTGTTATGGCTATCATCTCCCTCGCAGGTGTTGTAGTTGCAAAGAAGGTTTCCGCAAGATAAGTTATCTTCAAAAATAAATGCAGACGTACAATAGTACGTCTGCTTTTTTGTTAAAGAAAAGCCTCAGCCGCCTTTCACCGTTTTTTTTATTCCTGCATACAATGAAGGTAAGAGAAAAAGGAGGTGATAAGCCGTGAGACCCGACAAAAACACAGTGAGACAGCTGCTGTCTCTTTCGGACGATGAGCTTATAGCGGTGATAAAAAAGCTATGCGAGGACAACCGAATAGACAGCTCAACGTTCAGTATCGGAAAAAGAGAGATCGGTATTCTTCGCACGGTGCTCGCAAATGCGAGCGATGCGGATATCGAGGCATTTCTGAAATATTTTACGGGAGGAAATAAGAATGGACGGTAATCTTGACCTTTCCGCACTTGCTTCATCCGACGGGGCTATAGGGAATGCGGTGAGCAAGCTGCTTTCACGTCCGGATCTCCTTATGAATATCGCAAGCGAGCTCGGATTATCCGGCGGAGCGGTAAAAAATGAAGAGAAGCACGAGGATAACCGAGAAGACGGGAATCGCTCGGACAGTCCTCCGACGGATGCCGGCAGTATAAAAGAGAAAACTCCGGATAAGGGCAGCGACGACAAGAAAAAGCTTCTCTATGCTCTGCGTCCGTATATGAGCCCGAAAAGGAGAGAAGCACTCGATATGATGATAAGCCTTGAATCTATAGGCAGACTTGTTGGGAATATAGACCCGCAAGCTCTTATCGGGCTTCTCGGAGGTGGTAAAAATGTATAGACAGAGCCATCCTTCCTTCGGTAAGCCGAGCTACAGAGTAAATTCTCTGCCCGAAAATTACAGCGGAAATGCATTTTCTCCTGAAATAAAAGAAAAAGAAGCGGACAGTGCCGAAAAAAATACTGCACTGCCCGTAGCTAAAGAGCACAGAGAAGACAGTGATGCCGGAGAGAAAAAAGAAAAGAGGGAATCTCCCTCTCTGCCGCTCCCGTTTGCGGGCCTGTCGATAGCCACGGACACGGCTATTCTGTTCTTGGTCCTTCTCGTACTCGCCGCGGGCGGCGGCGAAAAGGACGACGGTGCGCTTCTTATGATACTTATACTTCTCTTACTGTAAAATCGGGTGCGCCACTTATTCAGTGGCGCACCCGATCTGCTTTACAGAAAGAAATCGCTTACCGTAAACACCAGGTTGACCCTTCCGTATATGTTCGAAAGCTCGGTATCTATGTTTACCTCCTCGGCATATCTGCCGAGCATACAGTCCATAATAAGTCCGTCAATAGCCTCTATCTCCCACTTGCTTATATCACATGCAAGGTCTCGCCTTCCGTTCGGGAATACGCGGAAGCTGCCGTTTATCTCCTCAAAGGCAAGCGATCTCTCGCTGAGCCCCGACGACGCAAAAACGAGCATGCTTATCTTCCCGTACAGAAGCGCGGTGAATCCGAGATGTGCGGTCCCGAGCCCTGCCTGGTGCTGGCATATCACGTACTCTCTGTGGGATATCTTCATTTGGGTATCGTCGCATCTTATGATCAGCGGCGCGTTTTTATGCAGATTCATTTTTTACACTTCCTCTTTTCTTGCTCTGTAAAAATTATACCACATTTAAACCCGTTTGTCAATACAAAGAGAAAAATCCGCAGTGGCAAATGCGTATGATCATTCGACCGCTTTTGACTTTGACCGGGATAAAACGACGTATTTATACGTGTGTTAATTTGCACATTGCAGTTACTGAATATTGCGTTCATAAATATATAAATATCACGAGAATGATTTTTTGGCGTTCTCGGTTTATTTTTTTTGAAAAAACCCGGGAATTTTTAAAAAAGGTATTGCATTTTGAAATAAAGTGTGGTATAATATATATAGGCAGATTTAGAGGGTGGGCGCGAGTCCGCTCTTAATTGTTTGTTAGGGGGTATTTTATGAAACTCGGCACGTATAAGGGCGTACCCGCAAAGGTCCTCCCGATAGTTGAGCCTGTTGTAAAGGAGCAGGGCTACTACCTTTGGGATATAGAGTTCTACAAGGAAGGAAGCGAACAGATACTCTGTATCACACTCGACAGCGATGAGGGTATAAATATCGAAGACTGCGAAAAGGTGAGCCGCGCGATAGACGCTCCTCTTGACGAGGCTGATCCTATCTCGTGCGAGTATTATCTTCAGGTATCCTCTCCCGGTATCGAGCGTGAGCTTAAAAGATACGAGCACTTCGAGGCTTTCCTCGGAGAGACGGTCAGAGTGTCACTCTATTCGCAGAAGAAGGAAGGCATCTTTGACGGAATGAAGGTCATTCGCGCGACGCTTTCGGATATAAGCGAGGACGGCTCGTCGATCACTCTCGAGCTTGACGGAAAAAGTGAGGCTGTTCTTCTCGAGCAGGTGGCAAACGTAAAAACGGTATACGATTTTTGATAATAACAGAATTTAAATATTAAATCAAGTTGAAAGGAATAATCCTAAAATGAATAAGGAATTTTTCAGATCTCTCGAGCTTCTTGAACAGGAGTACGGCATAGACAAGGACTATATGGTTGACAAGATAAAGGCCGCTATGGTCTCAGCTCTTAAAAAGGAGTATGATAAGCCCAATATCGAGGTCAGAGTTCAGCTCAACAGCGAAAAGGAAGACCTCCAGTTCTTCAGACAGAGAACTGTAGTTGAGGAGGTCGTAAACGACGACGTTGAAATATCTCTCGAGGAAGCAAAGCGCAAGAGCAAGAGATATAAGGTCGGCGATATATTCGAAAACGAGATCAAGGCAAAAGACCTTAAGCGCGTAAGCGTAGGCGCGGCAAGACAGGTCATAGTTCATAATATAAGAGAAGCACAGAAGCAGATGCTTCAGCAGAGCTATGAGAAGCGCCGCGAGGAGATCGTCAGCGCAGTCGTAGATAAGATCGACAGAGATACGGGCGACGTTATCATCGACCTTGGCGACCACAAGGCTATCCTTTCTCTCAAGGAACAGATCCCCGGCGAAAAGCTTGAGATCGGTCAGAGCATAAGAGTGTTCATTCAGGAGGTAGACAGAAGAGCAAACGGCGTTTCTGTTACTATCTCGAGAAAGCACACGGGCTTCCTCCGCAGACTTTTTGAGCTTGAGGTTCCCGAGATCGCATCCGGAGACGTGGTGCTCGCTTCTATCGCGAGAGATCCCGGATCGAGAAGTAAGGTTGCGGTATATTCCAGAGTCGAAGGCATCGACGCTATCGGTGCTTGTATCGGTCAGAACAAGTCGAGAATTGAGGGTATCCTCTCCGAGCTCGCAGGCGAAAAGGTGGACGTTATCGGCTACAGCGAGGATAAGGTGGAATACATAAAGTCCGCCCTCCTTCCCGCTACGGTAAAGGCAGTCGTCATGCTCGACACCGCAAGCGCAAAGGTATACGTTGCTCCCGAGCAGTTGTCACTCGCAATAGGCAGAGGCGGTCAGAACGCAAGACTTGCGGCAAAGCTCACAGGATGTAAGATAGATATAACAGGCGACTCGCTCGAAATAGAAGTCTGATACAGAGGAGAAGATCCGAAAGATGAAGGAAAAAAAGATCCCTCTCAGAAAATGCGCCGTATGCGGAGAGCAGAAGGCGAAGACCGAGCTTATAAGAGTTGTCAGAACTCCCGAGGGAGACGTCGTGCTCGACAGGATCGGAAAGCAGAACGGAAGAGGCGCTTATATGTGCCGCTCAACCGAATGTCTTAAAAAAGCCAAAAAAAGCGGACGCCTTTCAAGCTCGCTCGGAGTTGCTCTTTCCGAGGAGATATACGACGAGCTCGCGGCAGAGGTGGCAGACGGTGAATAATAAAATACTTTCAACTCTCGGTCTCTGCAGAAAAGCAGGAAAGACGGTGACGGGAGCCGACGCAGTCTGTAAGCGCATGAGAGAAAACGGTGACGTTTCACTCGTGCTTGCCGCAAGCGGTATCTCCGAGAATACAAGAAAAAAGCTTTCCGATAAGGCGGATTTCTACCGTGTGTGCGTCGTCTATACCGATTTCGATATGATCGAGCTCGGCTCGGCAGTCGGAAACAACAGCGGAAGCGCATGCGTCGGAATAACCGACAAGGGTCTTTCGGACGCTATTTTGAAAAACTTACGTTGAATCCCCGTATGGGTTTTATATAGATATTTTTTAAATACAGAAAAGGGTGTTTATATGGCAGCTACTACCAAGAAACAATTCAAAGTTAATACATTATCAAAGGATCTCGATCTCAAGCTTAAGGATATTTCGGATATTATGAAGGGTACCGATTACGATACCTCCGCGCAAGCATACCTTGACGGAGAGGCGTTCGACGTATTTTTCGATAAGATTACAAGCCAAAATCAGATTTCCGGTATAGATGATTATATACTTGGAGCTCCTCTCCCCAATACGGGTAAAAAGAAAGCAGATCCCGAAAAGGAATCCGCAGACGTGAAGGCGGAGGTAACAAACCCCGCAGACGAGAAAAAGCCGGAGGTAAAGAAGCCCGAGGTGAAGAAGCCCGAGGTAAAGAAGCCCGAGGTGAAGAAGCCCGAGCCCGCAAAAACGCCCGAGCAGACAAAGAAGCCCGAACCGGTAAAGACGCCCGAGCAGACAAAGAAGCCCGAACAGGTAAAGACGCCCGAGCAGACAAAGAAGCCCGAACAGGTAAAGGCACCCGAGCAGACAAAGAAGCCCGAGCCTGCACCCGTAAGACAGGAGCCGAAAAACACCGCCGAAAAGAAGAACGACCTTTCGCGTTTTGACAGAAGTCAGCTTCAGAATAAGGCAGACCCGAAGAAGGCAAAGCAGGATAAGAACGTCCGCACAAATGCCGAAAATACAAAGAGAAACGACAATACGGTAAAGGTAGGCTCTAACGTTTCGGTAGGTACTCAGAAGACCGAATCCGAATCCCGCGTAAGAGTCGTAGATACGAGAACGATCGCCGTAGACCTTTCAAAATACGACGACAAGCTCAATAATTTTGTCTCTGACTCTGTAAGTGAAGGAATGGGAAGAGGAGACAGCAAGAAGGCAAAGAAGCCCGTAACCAAGAAAATAGACCCTCGCAACCCCGAAGGCAGAAGAGAGATGCACGACGAGGATATGTCGTGGGGTAACAAGGGCTTTGCAAACAATAAGAACAAGCACGGTAAGAAGAATGCTCCGAAGGCAGAAGTTCCGAAGCAGAAGCTCCATATCACCGTTCCGGATGAGATAACGGTAGGTGAGCTTGCTTCAAGACTCAAGGTGAACTCGGGAGAGGTCATCAAGAAGCTTATGCTTATGGGCATTATGGCCAACATCAACCAGACCGTAGATTTCGACACCGCTTATCTCGTAGGTGACGAGCTCGGTGCGGAGGTTGAAAAGGAGGTAGTCGTTACCATAGAGGAAAGACTCTTCGAGCAGGAGGAGGACAGCGAGGAAAGCCTCGTTGAAAGAGCTCCCGTCGTTGTAGTTATGGGTCACGTTGACCACGGTAAGACGTCTCTTCTCGACGCGATAAGAAACGCTCACGTAACACGCGGAGAGGCAGGCGGTATCACTCAGCATATCGGTGCGTACAGAGTTAAGGCAAAGGGCAAGGATATTACCTTCCTCGATACCCCCGGTCACGAAGCGTTCACCGCGATGAGAGCGAGAGGCGCTATGTTTACCGATATTGCTATACTCGTCGTTGCCGCAGACGACGGAATCATGCCGCAGACGGTAGAGTCTATCAACCACGCAAAGCAGGCGGGAGTTGATATAGTCGTTGCTATAAATAAGATGGATAAGCCCACCGCTAACCCGGATATGGTAAAGCAGGAGCTTACAAAATACGAGCTCGTACCCGAGGAATGGGGTGGCGACGTTATATGCGTACCCGTATCCGCACTCACTCACATGGGAATAGACGATCTTCTTGAGAACCTCCTTCTCGTTGCAGAAGTAAAAGAACTCAAGGCTAACCCGAACAGACGTGCCAAGGGCGTAGTTATCGAGGCTAAGCTCGATAAGGGAAGAGGACCCGTAGCTACAGTTCTCGTTCAGAACGGTACCCTCCGTGCAGGAGATACCATCATAGCAGGAACGAGCGTAGGTCACGTAAGGGCTATGACCGACCATAACGGAAAGGTGCTCAAGAAGGCAGGCCCCAGCGTTCCGGTTGAGATCACAGGTCTTGCAGAGGTTCCTATGGCAGGAGACGAGTTCAATGCGGTTGAAGACGAAAAGATGGCAAGACTCCTTGCAGACCAGCGCAGAGCAAAGGCTAAGGAAGAGATATTCAAGATGAATGCGAGAGCAAACCTCAACGATCTCTTCTCTCAGATCTCCGCAGGTGCAAAGGACCTTAACATCATAGTAAAGGCAGACGTCGGAGGATCGGTCGAGGCGGTAAAGCAGTCTCTCGAAAAGCTCTCCAACGACGAGGTCAAGGTAAAAGTAATACACGCCGCAGCCGGAGGAATCAACGAGAGCGACGTTACGTTTGCCGCAGCATCCAACGCTATTATAGTAGGCTTTAACGTAAGACCCGATAAGCAGGCTATGGACAGTGCCGAAAGACAGAAGGTAGAGATCCGTACCTACAGAGTCATCTATGAGTGCATAGAAGAGGTCGAGGCAGCTATGAAGGGCATGCTTGCTCCCAAGTACCGCGAGGTCATTCTCGGACGCGCATCCGTACGTCAGACCATCAGAGTTCCCAACGTCGGAACTATCGCAGGATCTTACGTTACAGACGGTAAGGTCACAAGAAGCGCACAGATACGCGTGGTCCGTGACGGTATAGTAATTTTTGAAGATAAGATCTCATCTCTCCGCCGCTTCAAGGACGACGTCCGCGAGGTAGCTCAGGGATATGAGTGCGGTATCGGACTTGAAAAGTTTGCGGATATCAAGGAGAACGACGTTCTCGAAGCATTCACAATGGAAGAGATCGAAAGATAAGACCGTACCTTTTCGGCTGTCGCGAGGATATACTTTCCCTGCGGCAGCCGTTTTTAATTATTTTGGAGGCAGAAAAAAATGAAAGAGATAAGACTTGGTGTTTTCGGGCTCTGGCGCGGAATGGCGTACGTTAAGGTGATAATGAGAATGCAGGGTGTAAAAATAACCTCTGTGTGCGATATGTCCGAGGAGAGACTCGAAAAAGCTAAAGAAAAATGCGGAGAAGAAACGAAATATTATAAGAATTTTGATGAATTTATTGATTCGGGGATGGACGCAGTCCTCCTTTGCAACTATTTTCACGAGCATGCGGAGTATGCTGTACGTGCAATGGAAAAGGGAATACACGTCTTCAGCGAATGCACGTCGGCGGTCACGCTTTCTGACTGTGTAAGGCTTTGCGAGACGGTAGAAAGAACAGGCTGCAAATATATGATAGCCGAAAACTATCCTTTTACCGCAGCCCTCCTCGAGATGGAGAGACTCTGCAGTGAGGGAACTCTCGGCGATATCCTCTATGCGGAGGGTGAATACAACCACGCCGCTCCCAGAGAGGAGCTTGAACGCCTCACACCGGGTAAGTACCATTGGAGAGCATTCCTACCGAGATCCTATTACGTTACGCATACGCTCGGCCCTCTCATGTATATGACAAAGCAAATGCCGATAAAGGTCAACGCAAATGCGGTGCACTCAAACGTGCTGGAGGAGTATTCCGACTTCAGACATAATACCGACGCCTTCGTTATGATGAACTGCATAACCGATAAGGGCGCTCTGTTCAGATTTACCGGATGTGCCGCTATGGCTTCAAAGAGCGGATACCGTGTGTGCGGTGAGTTTGGCGGAGTCGAGACCGGTCGCTCTCTCGGTAAGAGCGTAAATCTCGTATACCATTCGTGGAAGATACCCGAGGGCAGAGAACAGAACACTACGTATACTCCGGATTTCGGCGAGCATACAGAGGCTGTCGGTGATGCGGGACACAGCGGTGGCGACTACTGGGTAGTAAAGAACTTTATCGATTATATTCTTGATGGCAAGGAACCGTTTTTTGACGTTTACAGAGGGTGTACTATGTCTGCGGTAGCAATTCTCGCGTGGAGGAGCTGTCTGGAGGACGGAAAGACCTTCTATATTCCCGATTTCCGAAGCAAAGAGGATCGCGAAAGAGTAAAGAACGATAACCTTTCTCCCTTCCCAAAGGAGGACGGAAGCACAGATCTTCCGTCGGCTGCGGGAAAGCTGTTCTTAAAATAAAAAAAGGAGCTGTCCGGGCATAGCCTTGAGACAGCTCCTTTATTCTTTTTCCTCCTTGAGCTTTGACGGATCGATGAGTATGATCTCCTTTTCCTTGCGCTTGGCATACCTCACCGTGCTTGAGGTCCCTCCCGGGAGACCGTTCCACACCGCTATTACGACAGATGAGTTGTTTACCATAAATTCGTTTCGCCTTATCATGCATCCGTCGGTATATCTCTCCTCAAGGCAGATCACCTCGTCCGCCTTATCGAGGATGGCCCTGTATTCGTTTTGCTCACTGCGGGACCAGCGCAGATACTGATCGCGGCAGGGAAGAGCACATACGAGGCGTATGCCGAGCCCGAATTCGTCGCGCATCTTTAAAACGCAGCTTGCGGCGTACGTGTCGACACCGAGTGCCATTCCGCTTATAAAATCTGTTATCCCCCCGTAAAGGGCAAGGTCGGTTATCTCGGCTTCAATGCGTGATAAAAGCTTACCGAATGTCTTTTTATCATTCTGCGGATTTATTCCGAGATTGTAGGGTCTGTGCCCGGTAAAGCAGGCGGTGCTTTGAACGTCCATACCTATCCTCTGTTCTTTTTATCTTGTACGAATAATTATATCATAAAAATATGAATATTGAAAGCAAGTGTCATTACTTTTATGAAAACAAAAAAGGGGCTACGCATAAGCGATAACCCCTTTTTGTACAGACAGGATTTGAGACAGTAAGGTGTCGATTACTTAACTTCGACTTCTGCGCCTGCTTCTTCGAGCTGCTTCTTGAGATCTTCAGCAACGTCCTTAGCAACAGCTTCCTTAACAGTCTTGGGAGCGCCTTCAACGAGAGCCTTAGCTTCGCCGAGTCCGAGACCTGTAACGTCCTTAACAACCTTGATAACCTTGAGCTTTGCCTTGGGATCAGCGAGACCCTTAAGTACAACGTCGAACTCTGTCTTTTCTTCTGCAGCGGGAGCAGCCTCACCTGCAACTGCAACTGCAGCAACGGGAGCAGCGGATACGCCGAACTCCTCTTCAACTGCGCTTACGAGCTCCTTAAGCTCAAGAATAGATAAACCTTTGATTTCTTCAACAATAGCTGTAATCTTTTCGCTAGCCATTTTAAATTACCTCCAAAAATAGTTTTGTGTTAGTAAAAATTTTGATGTGAGTAAGATAGATTACTCTGCTGCAGCTTCTGCTGCGCCTTCTTCCGACTTGTCGATGATGCCCTGAAGAGCATATGCAAGACCGTAAAGAGGAGACTGGATGCTTCCGAGGAACTTTGCAATAAGTGTTTCCTTGGAAGGAGTATCCGCGAGATCCATAACGGTTGCCTTGTCGATAACTGCACCGTCGAGATAACCTGCGAGGATGTTGAAGGACTCGATCTTTTCGTCGTATTCCTTAAGTATCTTTGCAGGAGCGATGGGATCTTCACCGCCGATAGCGATAGCTGTCATACCGTTGAGGTACTGCTTCATATCGCCGAGACCAACTGTTTCGCAAGCACGGCCTGTAAGAGAATTCTTAAGAACCATGTACTTAACGCCGGCCTCTCTCAGAGCCTTACGCATTGCTGTATCAGCGTCAACTGTGATACCCTGATAGTTAACAACAACGCCTGCCTGAGAATTTTTAATAAGCTCTGCTACATCAGCAACAACTTGCTTCTTCTGTTCAAGTATAGCATTACTCGGCATAAGTTTTTTCCTCCCGTGATTAAAATAAAAAATATCCTTAATCCCGAAAAGCGCGCACAGATACCGGGAAAAGGATAAATCAAACAAAATATAAGTTTAATTTTTTTCCTCGGCAGGGTGGCACAAGCTTTTACGGGAACCTGCTGTCTTTGGATAGCCTATATATTATACCACAAACTTATTCGTTTGTCAATAGGTTTTTGAAAAGTTTTTTGCATGTTTTTAAAAAATTTATAGGAGAAAAATACTTGACTTAAAAGCTTTTTTGTGCTATAATCTACTCATAGCTAAAACACCATGGAGGAATACGTTATGGACAGAAAGCTTAAAATAGGAGTATTCGGCGGTTACCGCGGGAAGACAATGATAAAGGCTCTTTTGCATCATCCGAATGCCGAGCTGGTTGCCGTTTGCGATAAGTACGTGCCCGTGCTCGACAAGGTCAGAGAGACTGCGGCTGCGGCAGGGGTAGAGGTGGCTCTTTACGAGAGCTTCGATGAATTTATAAAGCATCCCGAAATGGACGCGGTCGTTCTTGCCAACTACGCAAACGAGCACGCCACCTTTGCGGTGCGCTGCCTTAAAGCGGGCAAGCACGTTCTCAGTGAGGTGCTTCCGTGTGAGACGATGGCTCAGGCGGTAGAGCTTATAGAGGCGGTCGAGGAGACCGGTCTCGTCTACGCGTATGCGGAGAACTACTGCTATATGCAGCATACCTTTGAAATGTGGAAGAGATATAAGACGGGTGAGATAGGAGAGGCCGTATACGGTGAAGGTGAATATATTCACGACTGCTCGGCTATCTGGCCGTCGATAACATATGGTGAGAGAGATCACTGGAGAAACAAAATGTACGCTACCTTCTACTGCACGCATTCTCTCGGCCCGCTCATTGCCATGACGGGACTTAGACCTGTAAGGGTAGTCGGCTTTGAGACGAATCCTCACGAATGTATGATAAAGCTCGGAAGCATAAGAGGAGCGGGGATCGAGATGGTCACTATGGAGAACGGTGTTATCTTCAAGAGTATACACGGAGATCTCAAGCGCGAGCCGAGCAGCGTCAACTACCAGCTATACTGCACGAAGGGAATGATGGAGAGCGGCAGACTCCCCGAGAACAAGAAGTTCAATATATACAAGGAGAGCGACAGAAACTGCGTCGGAGAGTGGGAAAAATACGATGCAGTGAGCGATATCGCCGCAGAGGCAAGAGAGGCTTCGGGACTGAAATCGCACGCAGGAAGCGATTTTTACCCAACCCACTGCTTTATAGAAAAGATACTCGGCAACGAGGACGGACAGTGGAGCGTTGACGTGTATATGGCAGTCGACATGGGTATATGCGGAATACTCGCATACCGTTCTGCGCTTGCCGGCAATATACCTATGGAGGTTCCGGACCTCAGAGACCCTGCACAGAGGGATGCCTACAGAAACGATAACGCATGTACAAACGAAAGCATAGCGGGAGATCAGCTTCTTCCGATCACCTCGCGGACAGAATATCTCAGGGATATTCCCGACGAGGTATATGAGAACGTAAAGCAGCTTTGGATCGAAGGCAAAAAGGCGTAATGCGATAAGCTTTAAGTCAAAGCATATTAAGGATAAAACACACAAGGAGCCGCCTCAAAAACGAGACGGCTCCTTGTGTGTTTTGGTGCTTTCAGCTTTTACCGGTCGAGCCGAAGCCACCCTCTCCTCTTTCTGTTTCATCAAGAGAATCGCATACGCTAAACTCGGCCTTGCAGACGGGGATAAACATCATTTGTGCGATGCGCTCGCCTTTTTCGACGGTGAACGGTTCTTTTGAGGTATTGAAAAGGCTGACGCCTATCTCACCTCTGTAGTCCGAGTCGATGACTCCTATACCGTTTGAAAGGGCTATTCCTTTTTTGCATGCGAGTCCGGATCTTGCGGCTATTATGCCGACGAGCCCTTCGGGGATGCTCATCGAGAGTCCCGTGGGGATGAGCTTTCTTTCACCGGGGGCTATTACCGTGCTTTCCTTTACGTTTGCGCGGAGGTCGACCGCTGCGGCGCCCGAGGTCGCATATTCGGGAACTGCGGCTCCGTCTGTGAGCTTGATATTTATTTTTGTTGACATGATCTTTTCCTCTCTGTTTTTATAGATGTTTTTGTCACATTCTGTCGACATCCGAATAGAATAACATTGAAAGGATGTGAGTCTGTGAACGAAATACCGATGGATAAAATATTACGGGGAGAGCGTGCCGAGGTCGTTTATCTTAAGCCCGGCGGTGATATACGAAGAAGGCTGCTCGAGATAGGCTTTTCACCCGGAAGCGAGATAAAGTGTATTGGGAGCTCGCCTTTCGGAGATCCGAGGGCATATTTTGTTAAGGGAGCGGTCTTTGCGATAAGAAACAAGGACGCGGAGACGGTCATTGTCCGTTGCCTTTGAGGATATCTCCAAAGGTTTCATCGAGCGTCCACACCGTATAAAGTATAGAGCAATAATTGTCGTCGTTATATCTTTGATAGTAGACGGTGATGATCGAGCCGTCGGACAGCTCGACCGATGACGGATATCCGCAGTCGGGAGAAGGAGACGGAGGGCTTATTCTCTTTTCCTCACTCCACGTTTTACCGTTATCAAGGCTTATTCTTGCGTATTCGCCGAGGTCGCCCGCTCTTCTTGCGTACGTAAGAATTATTGCGCCCGATGAATGGAGGATCATATGAGGGGGAGAACCGCATATTCCGGTAGCCTTCGGAGTAGTCCATTCTCTGCCTCCGTCGTTTGACGTGCAGGTGTACACAGTGAAGTACGCACCCCTTCCGCTCGTCTGTACGCGGATGGCACCGAGCAACGTTCGGTCGCCAAGCTCTACGAGGTGGGGCTCGCACATAAGCTCTGCGTCTGTCATATCCTCGCTTTTCTTTACGTGGGATATTACCTTCCACGTCTTGCCGCAATCAAGGCTCTCGCAGGCGTATATTCCGTCCTCGGGTATATCCTTGTGGTCGGTTCCTCTGCCGAGATAGAGAAGTCTTCCGTCCGAGAGCTTTACAGGTCCGTGAGGAGAGGAGACGGGAGCTTTATATCTTTCGGTGAAGGATCTTCCTCCGTCGTGTGAGAGCATACAGTAGGAGCCTGCGCGTTTCTCCTCCTCGGGGAGCTTTTCCCAGACCTTATACGCCGCCGCAACGAACGGATCTACCGCGGGATTGTTTTTATCTCTGTTCATATAGAAGGCCGCGGAGTTATTGAAATAGGTCATAAGCATTTTGCCGTCTCCGAGGGGAGTGAGGCCTGCGTCTCTGTCATCGAGCGGGGTGTCGTTGATTATTGAAGGAGCAGACCAGCTATTTCCTTCGTCATAGCTTACGTAGAGCAGATTTTTTCCGAACGGGCATACGTGCTCGAGTCTGTGTCCCGAGCAGGCGGCATACAGGACACCGTTTTCATCTTTGCAGACGGTGGGCCATCCCTGATATTTGAAAATGCTTTCGCTGTTTCTTCCTACTATACCGAATTTCATAGGCTTCTCCTTTGTTTAAATATAAGCGTTAAAAAATAATAACCGAAGGGAAGAACCTTCGGTTATTATATCTTGCCACCCGAAGGTGAATTTTCAGGCACACCGATTACTGAATCTTTTCCTTAACCTTGGAAGCCTTACCTACTCTGTCTCTGAGGTAGTAGAGCTTAGCTCTTCTTACCTTACCGACACGTATGATATCAACCTTCTCAACGTTGGGGGAGTGGATGGGGAATGTCTTCTCAACACCGCAACCGTAGGAAATTCTTCTTACAGTGAATGTCTCGGAGATTCCGCCGCCGTGCTTAGCAATAACTGTTCCCTCGAAAAGCTGGATTCTTTCGCGGGTACCTTCTTTGATCTTGTTGTGAACGCAAACTGTGTCACCGATTCTGATGAGCGGCTTTTCAGCCTTGATCTGCTCGCTTGTAAAAGCCTTGATGTAATCCATAATTATAGGCCTCCTTGTTTTTCTTGAGCGTTCGTGCGGAGCATGCAGAGGACCGCTCGCATAATATTTGCTTTCGCATAAGCCTAAATATTATATCATAACGCAGGTTTTTTTGCAATAGGGTGTGCGAACAATTTACGATTTATTTACAATTTTCTTTTTTACAGCCGAGAAGACCGTTTCTACTACGGGGAGGATAGACTTTCTGTTTATGAAGCACAGAAGGGCGAGGGATACCGACGCGGCGATATATCTTCCGGGTAGGAGTAACGACATCCATACGGATGCTGCCGTTATGATGGCGGTACTCGGAAGAAGCACCTTGAAGTCTACCTTGAAGGGGATGAACGCCCTTGAGTTCACAAGGCGTATCGCGAGCAAGAGAAGATAGCTGAGGGCTGTTGCTACGGCGGCACCCATGGCACCTATAACCGGTATAAGAATTATATTGAGAATGATATTTGCGACGGCGGCTACCATTGAAGTAACGAGCGACATCGAGCTTTTCTTTTCTACTGTATAGACGCTGCCAAGGAAGGAGGCAAGTCCCGAGAATACGGTAGAGCAGACAAGGATCGGAACAAAGCGCGCGGATTCGCTGAATGACGCGTCCACCATTATATTTGTCAGCAGATCCGAGAAGAGGATTATTCCTCCGCCCGCTATAAGGAGAAGTGCGGAGAAGGGTCTGAATATTTCCGTGAAGAAATCTGCTCTCGCTTGCTTGTCCTCGCTTTCTGTGACTGCTGAAAAGTTCCATGCATCAAGGAAGATGTTAGTCAGCAGTGTTATTATTGTCGGAAGCTTTTGTGCGGCGCTATATAGGCCGTTTGCGGCTTTGGCTCCCGATTCACCGAGAGGACCGCTGAGCATACCTATTATCATAAATCTGTCCGAAAGTGCGGTTATCCACCAGAATATGAGTGTGGGTATGAGAGGAAGGCTGTATCTGAGCATTGAGACGGCTGTCTCTTTGTCAAAGAGCTTTACGCTGTAGTGCTTCCACAAGCGTTTTTTTATTACGAGAAATACTGTGACCGACGCATCCGCGATCATTATACTTGATACGTATCCCACGACTCCGAGGTCGAGTATGGGGAGGAAGAGGATGTTCAGACCGATAACTATGGCGGTATTCATAAGGCCTTGGGCGGCGTAGAGGACCATTTCCCCTCTTCCGCGTATATATACGGATACCGCGCTGTGAAAATTAGCTACCAGAACGTACACTATTATTATCCACGTATGTCCCGAGAAGAATCCGTCTGCAAAAAACAGAAGGGGAGAGAGCGCGAGAAAGACAAGTGATGAAAATATCATTATCGTCAGTCCGGTCGAGAAGACGGTATGCTTCTTCGTATCGTCGGCTCTGTCGAGCGTAAATCTGAATATAGCATCTGTTATTCCGCATACGGCAAGCGGCATCAGCAGAGTTGCCGTTTGTGTCAGCAGGTCGGCACTGCTGTATTCTTCGGTCGTAAGGCACGCGGTATAGAGTCTCATTAAAAGGTAAACGAGTACCTTGGACGAGAATGTTCCGAGCCCCAGTATTGCGGTGTTTGACACCAGCTTCTTATATTTATTCATTCCTATCAGTTTCCCTTTACAGAACGTGTTGTTTTTATTATATCCCAAACGGTTAAGTTTAAACCGAAATATTCCACGGTAATAATTATATCACAAATGCACGGAAAAGTCAATAATATTGTGTTAAAACAAAAAAGCCGTTCGGCAGCATTAGCGACACCGAGAGGAAGCTTGCGGATATAGGTATAAAGCTACAGCGGTAACTTTGACGTGAACTAACTAAAAAAAGGCTACCTCACTTATAAGGTGAGACAGCCTCTTTTTTTATCTGTTAAATAAGTACGTAATATCGCCAATAACACTAAGAGTGAAAACAAGGATAGCAAAAACCGAAAGCACAAAGCATACAACGGCACCTCCGATATAGCCTACCCTGTCACATGAAGGATCGTCCTTCGGTGTGAGAAGCGAACATATCCCGGCGAGTAAAAGATAAGTGAAAATGAGTGCCGACGAAACCGTCGTTGTTTCGGGATGGAGGAACGCGTCCTTGATACAGTCGATAAATATAAGCACCGCGCCACCGCAAAGAACGGGAAACCTAAGCTTTTTGTAAGACTCAAGCATGTGCTCGCTCCTCTTTGCGAGGAATGCGGAATTTATGACCTTTGTGAATATGCATCCGCCGAGAAGATTTGCTGAAATAAGTGTTATAAGCCTTACCGGCATAAATACCGGTGATGCGTATTCAAGCTTCAGCGCGCGTACGAATATAATCTCAAGAACCATGGCGGTAAGAGTCAGAGCTATTGCCGTTACGGTAACCTTTTTAAGTGTGGAAGATCTTTTCATCAGTATGCCCTTACCTCAAATACGGTTATCTTGTCAGCACCGTTCGTGGAATGGAACCTGAACTCGGCGGTGTCACATTCCGTGGGATCAAAGTCGATAACGTTGAGTCTCTGAAAGTTTCCCCTGATCTCCTTCTTCGCAACTTCCTTGCCGTCCCTGAGAAGAATAACGTCGTAGTCCTTGACAAGCTCTGCAGGAACGCCTATCCTCTGCTGGACCTGCCTGTTCTTTGCCATCGTAACTCTTATGGGATAGCTGAAGTTTGAGTCGAACGTAATGCGGAGCTGAGAGATCACCTCTGCCTTCGGAAGAGACATTGTAAGTACCTCTCCGTTTTCGCTTATTCCGTCCGAGACCCAACCGTGCTCGTCCCCGTCAAGTCTTCTGGAAATACCGTCTATAACCTTGATAGGCTCACCGCCGTTTGTAAACGAGCTTGCGCTGAAGCTTGCCTTAAGAGCAAAGTCAGCCTCATCCTCGTTCCTGAATCCCGGAAGGAAGCCGTCGTCCTTGAGAATTATCTGCTGAAGCTCTCTGATATGCGGGGCGAGCTCTCTCGGAGTCTTAATGCCGTACTTTGTGCAAAGAGCAGCGGCAGTTCCGACCGCCTGACCGCCTATCGCACAGCATCCGAGAATACGTGTGGAAGCGAGACCGAGCTTCGTCGTGCTGATATCACGGCCGGCCATAAAGAGATTGTCTATGTTCTTTGAATAGTACGAGCGGTAGGGAACAGTGTAAACCCCGTTGAAATGCTGGCAGTCGCTGGGGAGTACGTCAAAGTCGAGAAGACCGTGAGGAGCGTGAAGGTCAATACACCATCCGCCGTAAACGACAGCGTCGTCGAATATCCTGTGCTCAAGAATGTCAGACTCGGAAAGAACGTAGTCACCCATAAGCCTGCGGCTTTCTCTCATCCCCGGAAGAATACCTACCCACTCAAGAGCGTAGTTTTCGGCACCGTGGTCACCGTCGTTCTTTATGTGATCCCAAAGACCGTATGCGTAAGCGAGAAGATCGTCTCTTATAGTCTCAAAATCTGTGATGATGTCCTCACCGTCTCCCATAAGCTCGAGCCACCAGTAGCCGTAGTCGACGCCTTTACAAGAGGTTCCGGAAAGACGGAGCCACTCCTCGGGGTCGGGAGCCATGCTGGAATCTATCTTCTGGTTTGCAGCGTGCATTCTGTACCTGAGCTGATGCTCTGTGAGCTTCTTTGCAAAGGAAGGAGCAACGTACTTGACCGGATGCCCGGTGTTGACAGCCTTCATAAGAACGGTGTTGCCCATTCTTTCGTTGTTGGATCTCTCGGGAGCATGAGGCTCACCCGTCTCATATTTCGATTCGCTTCCCTGGCGGTATTCCGCACCCGCATAGTAGCCGAGAGTTCCGTTACCCGTGCTGTCAACGAAGAGAGGAGCCGAGAATTTGATCCTCATCTCTGTAGTCTCCTGTACGCACATAATAGACTTTATCGTGTTTTTGTCCATCTCGCAGTCGTACATTACCGTGTTGTAGAAGACCTCGAGGTTCTTTTCCTTTTGAGCTGCGTCAAAGAGAGTCATATCCCATATAGAGTAGCTGAAATTGTCGTTAACAGCCTTGTTTGCAAGCATGAGCTCGTAAACGAGACCGCTTTCTGCATACTGAGATTGACGGAGGCTCTGATCAGCACCCGAAATATGTATTCTTATTTCGCTCGAAGCGTTGCCGCCCAGCATAGGACGCGCGTGAATAAGAGCAGTCTTTGCTCCGTGCCTTGCAGAAGAGAGAGCAGCGCAAAGTCCTGCCATGCCTCCGCCTACTACAATGACCTCGTAGCTCTTTTCACAGTATCTTTCAGATAAACGTTGCATTTAAGCTTCCTCCGAATATAAATAGTAGTGTGTACGAATCAACAAATTTAATTATAACAAATATAGTCCTGTAAAGAAAGACGAGCGTATTAAAACTTTTGTATATTCTTTGTGAATTTCCACCTTGACGCAAGATCCATTCTGTTGGTCAGAAGAGTGTCTATCCCCATTCCGAAATATTTATCGTAATCCTCATAAGTGTCCGCATAGAAGAGATTGCACCTGATATTATCACCGTGCATTCTCCTTATCAGCTCTTCGTCAAACATACCGAGCCAGAATTGAACGCCAAAGCAGTCGAACTCCTTTGCCGCCTCGTATATTCCGAGCGTGTCCTTCGGAAGCTGTATAGCCACACGCGGAATGCCGGGCGCTATTCTCTGCATCCACTCAAGCTCGGAGGGAGAGCCTGCAAAATATATGCTCTCGCACGCTTGGTACTTGTCGGCAATGCGGACAAGCTCGCGGATGAGATATCCGCCGTCCCCGTGCTCCTTCAGATGGATGTTGAATATTATTCTGTTCGCAAATGCGGAAAACACCTCCTCGGGCGTGCAGAATGGCACCTCCCAGCCGCGCTTTATTCCGACGTTCAGCTCACGCAGTTCGGCAAGAGTGTGGTCGCAAAGCTTCCCCGAGCCGTTTGATATCCGCTCGAGAGTGTTGTCGTGAGAAACTATAAGCTGTCCGTCCTTTGTAAGACGCACGTCAAATTCTATTTCGTCCGCACCGAGAGCCAGAGCCGACGCAAATGCGGGGAGAGTATTCTCGGGAGTGAGAGCCGAAAGCCCCCTGTGCGCGCAAAATCTTTTACCGTTCATAATCATTTCCTCCGTAAAGAAAGGCGCAAGGACAAAAGCCTGATGCGCCTTTAAGTGACAGGTTATTTCTGAGACTTGTAAGTCTCTATCTTGTTTATCAGATAGCGTCCGGTCTCAACCATAAAGCGGCACGCCGTTGGCTTGAAGTCCTTCGGTATGTAGCGAAGGAATGCGTCAGCCTCGAAGGTAAATTCACCGTCGTAGTCAATGTCGGCAAGAGCCTTTGTTATCTCGTTCCAATCCATCATGGAAAGCATGGGGAGAGTGTGAGTGTCCTCTCTGTAGTTGTTGTCGTGAACGTGGAGAGCCTTCAGCCTGTCGTGACCGAGAATGCGTATGGCGTCCTGCGCCTCCTCGCCTACGAGACCGCAGTGACCGAGGTCAAGACAAGCTACGAACGTGTCGTCGTCAAGAGCGTCTATATACCTTGCGAGCTCCTCAGCCTTGCCGCAGGCACTCGGACAAATGTATTTTCTCTTCGGCTCTGTGCGCCACATGTTTTCGATAGCTATCTTTACACCGTATTCCTTTGCATAGGGAAGAAGAGTGCGGTAGAAATCGAGATTAATATTGAATATCTCTTCCTCGTGACCTATGTATTCCTTGTAGTGAAAGGGATGAACTATAGCCGTCTTTACTCCGGCAATACCCGATATTTCAAGTCCCTTTATGTTGAGAGGAATAAATCTTTCCTCATATTCGTTGGGATTCTTCCAGTTAAAAACGAACGGAACGTGGCTCTGATTGAACGGTATGCCGATCTCGTCCGCCCATTCCTTTATCTGCTTTGCGTATTCTCTCCAACCGTCCTTTGAAAGAACGTAGTCGGGATTTGTAGATACACCGAAAAGTGAAAGATCGAGTGCGTCGTAGCCCGCATCCTTGAGGATCTTGAGACCTTCCTTCTCGCCAAAGTAGGCGAATATGTTACTTGTCTGTGTAGATAGGATCATAGTAGTGCCGTCCTTTTCTTTTATTTTGAGTCATCCGTATACCGCGGAATGATCATTTTCTGTTCTGAGCGTTAAGCTTTGCCGCAGAGAGAGCGTTTCTTATCTGTGTGAAAGCACCGAGTGCCGACATTCCGATCACAAGAGCATACTCTATAAGAAGATCGGGAATATAGTCTGTGTTTGTCATAAGGAAATCAAGCGCCTCAAACGGTATCGCATAAAAGGGGATCTCATGCTCCACTCTCGCAGAAAGCCAACCGCTGTCGTAAAGAAGGAATGAGTATGATAAAAATTCCGCAATGATTATTGTTATAAGAGATATTACAGTAGCTATAACTATGCTTCTTACGTTTTCTCTCTTTCCGAATATTGAATATCCTTTTATAGCGCATACTACCGTTACAAAGCCGCATATCGCAGCCACACGGCCTGCCTGATATAATACGAAGAAGAGGATAGCACCGACGAGAGAGAAGAGAAACGCTCCTATTATTCCGAGAAAAATATTTTCGGGAGGAAGCTCCTTTGCCTCGGTCACTCCCGAAAGAGCAGTGTTCGTATAAGAGTAGTCGGACGCAAGTGCCTCGGACGCGTCTGTTTCTTGCTCCTTTACCTCTGATTCGGATGCGGCCTCCGTTACCTCGATAACTTCTTCCGCTTTTTCGTTTTCTGCTGAGTTTACCGTCATCTTTTCATTTTCTGTCATATGTGACCCTTCCTTTCTGTCATGTGTTTGTTGCTTACTGATGATGTTATTGTATCATAAAAAGCCTTAATTGTCAATACGTTTTTCGAAAATAAAATATAGCTTTTCAGAGTTCCCAAACCGAATAACAGCAGCCGAAAAGAAGAAAACAAAAATGGCAGATCCGAGTCCACGCAAGATCAGCAGTAAAATTAAAGCGAGCAACACAATTTTTGCGACGTCTTTTGAATATGCGGAAAATAAAGAAAAGCCCCCGCCCGGCGGCGGGGGAAACAATGTTGTTTATTAGTCCTTATCTATCCTTCAAGGACACGTATTCTGTTTCTTCTTTTACACTTATGTAAGCGGGACGTATGATCTTACCTGCGTTCTGTATTTCTTCCATACGGTGTGCGCTCCAGCCCGCGATCCTTGCGATCGCAAAGATCGGAGTAAACAATTCGTAAGGAAGACCGAGCATTTTATAGACCATACCCGAATAGAAGTCTACGTTCGCGCTGACGCCCTTATACATCTTGCGCTTTTCCGCAATAATAACGGGAGCCATCTTCTCAACCGTTTGGTAAAGCTCAAATTCCTCTTGCATTCCTTTTTCCTCAGAAAGTTGCTTTGCATAGTGCCGCAGAATATCGGCTCTCGGATCGGAGAGTGAGTAAACTGCGTGTCCCATACCGTAGATAAGTCCCGCCTTGTCAAAGGCTTGCTTGTCAAGAAGCCTGACGAGATAATCCTTTACCGCATCCTTGTCCTTGGTGTTAATGTTCGCTTTCATATCGTCGAACATCTGCATTACCTTAATGTTTGCACCGCCGTGACGCGGACCCTTCAGTGAGCCGAGAGCGGCTGAAATTGCCGAATAGGTATCTGTTCCAGACGAGGTTACCACGTGCGTTGTAAAGGTTGAATTGTTACCGCCTCCGTGCTCTGCGTGAAGAACGAGCGCAAGGTCAAGGAGCGCTGCTTCAAGCGGCGTATACTGCCCGTCCTCGCGGAGTATGTAGAGCAGATTTTCTGCCGTATTCAGCTCCTTTTTGGGATAGTGAATGAACAAGCTCTGACCGTTGTGGTAATGCTGAAAGGACTGGTAACCGTAAACCGCAAGAAGCGGAAATTCCGCTATCAGCTGCAAGCATTGCCGCAGAATATTTTCGGTGGAGATATCGTCGGGATTCTCATCATAGGCGTAGAGTGCCAACACACTTCTTGAAAGTATATTCATCATATCCTTGCCCGGAGCTTTGAGGATCATATCACGAACGAAGGATGGCGGCAAGGAGCGATAGAGTGAAAGCTGCTTGCAAAAAGCATCAAGCTCGTCCTTGGTCGGAAGCTTTGAGAAAAGGAGCAGATATACTGTTTCCTCAAATCCGGGACGCTTATCGGCTACAAATCCTTTTACAAGACTTCGCACGTTGATTCCGCGGTAATAAAGCTGACCTGCACACGGAACGGCATTTCCTTGTGCGTCGATCTCCTTCGCCTTGATATAAGACACCTCGGTAAGCCCGGCTACAACACCGTTGCCGTTTATATCACGCAGACCGCGCTTTACGTCGTGCTTAGCGTACATATCGGGAAGGATGTGATTGCTGGTGTCCGAAAGAGCCGCAAGCTCCTTGATGTAGGGTGTGATTTCCGAATAGTTCATCTGTTTACCTCCTTGTAGGTATAAATAGTATTTGTGATTCTATAAGTTAATATCTCAATTGCTGTATGTGTTAAAAAAGAATATCTATTTGTATTTATATCGAAAAAACGTCTCCGTAGGTTATGCGCTCGGTACCCCTGTCGGTCTCTATGGTCAGCGATCCGTCATCACCTATCGAGACCGCTATACCCCTTTTTTTGCCTCCGTCAGCTCCGCTCACCTCCACGTCACGCCCGAGAATTACCGACCGTGACCTGTATTCGTCCATGAACGGGATACCGCCGTGCTCAAATTCGTGCAGTATCCTTGCCGCAATAAGCGCATTGTCACACGCTTTGTGCCCGCAAAGACAGAGCGACGTCGCAATGCCCGAAAGCTCGCTCGGAAAGAAGGTAACGCCTGTGTTTATTCCTATGCCTACGATCACGTAGCCGGAGCTGAGACCGTTTGAAGTAAAGCAGGACTCACAGAGTATACCGCACAGCTTTTTGCCGCCGAGAATAACGTCGTTCACCCACTTTATACCGCACCTCGTTCCAAAAAGAGAATCTATGGCACGGCAAACGCATACCGCCGCAAACGGCGTAAGATTCTCACACGCATACTCTGCCTTCAGAATGAGACTCATATAAAGCCCGCCCTCACTGTAAAAGCTCCTTTGACGCGTTCCCCTGCCTGCGCTCTGCCTCCTCGCGATAAAAACCTCGCCTCCCTGTGCCTTTTTTTCCTTTATATATTCTGCGGCACGGAGGTTTGTCGAGTCTGTTTCTTCAAAAAAGAAGACCTCGTGAGGAGTCGAGCATACTGCATTTATCTGCTCTTTGTATCTGTTTATCATTTTTTGTACTTTCTTGCCGCCTCGAGAATAGCCATTCGGTAGCCCTCAAGTCCGTATCCCGCAATAGTCTTTTCCGCATAGAGAGATACGTATGAGAATTTTCTGAATTCCTCCCTTGACGCTATATCCGATATATGTACCTCAAATGTTGGAATGCTGACCGCCTTCAATGCGTCGAGTATCGCCACAGACGTGTGGGTGTAGGCTGCGGGATTTATTATTATGCAGTCGAATTTTTGGTAGGCGTTTTGTATTTCGGTAACAATATCGCCCTCATAGTTTGACTGAAAATGCTTGTATTCTGCTCCGACCTCCTTGCACGCACTGTCGATAAGGCTGAGAAGGTATTCGTAATTTTGGTTTCCGTAAATGTTGCGCTCGCGGATGCCGAGCATATTTATGTTGGGACCGTTTATTATAAGAAATCTCATCTTTCTTTTCCTCCGAAAAATATCATATCCGAAAGCACCGCCTCGGCGTGCTCACAGGCACCTATTGGCGTGACGTTTTGTATCTTTATATCACGCGCCGCCTCGTAGTACGGACGCCTCTCACTGTAAAGCTCATCGAGAGAGCGCCCCGCGGAAAGAGGTCTTCCCTCAACCGAAAGCTCGTCATTGCCCCTTTCGATAAGAAGCACGGGCCCGTGCATGCGAAGGCGTTCTCGGTTCTTTTCACGGAGAACAGCCCCTCCGCCCGTTGAGAGAACACCGCGTTTTTTTGTGCACTCGTCGATACAGATCTCCTCCATATCCCTGAAGACGGGCTCTCCCTTTTCCGTTATGACCTCTGCGGGCGAAACACCGTATTTTTGTGAGAAATATTCATCAGCGTCGCAAAAGCCGAGTGAGAGCTTGTCGGCGAGAAGCCTTCCCACAGTGCTCTTTCCGCACCCGGGCATACCTACAAGAGATATAGTGACGCATTTTTTCATAACACCTGCGTACGCACGGTCTATACTCTCTGTCGGGACGTCTTTTCCGCAGAAATGCTCTGCCGCCCTTGCTGCCTGCGCGGTAAGCATATACAGACCGTTCATGCAGGGTATCCCGAGCGACTCCGCCTCGAGAAGGAGCCTTGTCCGAAAAGGATTGTATATCATGTCGAATACAAATTCGAGGGAATCGTAATTTTTGGTGAGAGAAAGCGGAGAAGCATCCTCGTTCGGGTACATTCCCACGGGAGTGGCGTTGATCAATATTTTTGCGTCTCTGTGCATTGACAGCTCGGAATATGTGATACACCCTTCCTTTTTACTCCTCGATACGTTTATTACGTTTGCCCCGCGCGAGGAAAGAAAATATATCGCCGCAAGAGATGCGCCCCCCGTACCGAGGACGAGAGCCTTTTTTCCCTTTACGTCTATGCCCGCTTTTTTAAAAGAAGCCTCTATTCCGTAGACGTCGGTGTTGTAGCCGTAGAGCTTTCCGCCTTTTCGTACGACTGTGTTGACGGCGCCTACCCCCAGAGCCTCGCTTGATATAACGTCGAGATACTTCATGCATTCCTTCTTGTAGGGAATGGTAACGTTTACGGCATCGAACGAGTCAGAGCGAAAGAAGTCGCACAGCTCCTCCTTTTCAAGCTCTATCAGCTTGTATTCGTATTTCTTTCCGAGAGATGCGTGTATCTCGGGAGAGTAGGAATGAGAGAGCTTTTCTCCGATAAGACCGCATCTGAGATCCTTTTCAGTCATTTTGATGCCTTTCGTATGCTATGCCCCTGTGTGAGAGGTGCTTTTTTGTTTTCTTTTTATGATAAATAAAAGTGAATTGAGAGTTCCGACTATAGGGAAGAGGGATGCAAATATAAATGAAAGAGCAAGGTCTCCTCCGAGAGCCTGAGCTATAAGCCCCGCAAGAGTGGGAGCTATGAGACAGCCGATATCTCCTCCGAGCGCGAGCACCGAGAACATGGTGATACCTCCGTCCGGAATCTTCTCGGACGCCATGCTGAAGGTTCCCGGCCACATTATACCCACCGAAAATCCGCACAGCGCACAGCCTATCAGAGCTATCGGAGAATCCTTTACGAATGCGGCGGTAAGATATGCAAATATGCAGAGGATATTGCTTATGAGCATAAACGCTTTTATTTTTATCCTCTTTCCGAGTAGGGCGTAGAGCAGCCTGCTCGTTCCCATAAATATCGCAAACGAGCAAGGGCCGAGCAGATCCGCCACAGCCTTGCTGACACCGAGAGAGGTTTCGGCAAAGGTGCTTGCCCATTGGCTCATTATCATTTCCGAGCCGCCTGCGCATATCATCATGATGAGGAAGGGATAGAAGCTTTTCTTTTTGAATATACGAAGACCGAGTCCGCGTTCTCCCTCCCCGATAAGAGTGAAGATCGGCACCTTGGTGAAGAGAAATGCGTCGATGAGAGGAACTGCTGCCCAGATCAGAGCGAGATACCTCCAGTTGTCTATACCGAATACGGCAAAGAAAATTGTGGAGAGAAGTGCCACGGACGCAGATCCCCAGCAGTAAAACGAGTGAAGAAGACTCATGTGAGCACTCTTGTTGTCGGACGGTATCGCCTCTGCGGTCGGAGTTATTATGACCTCGATCATTCCTCCCGCAAACGAGCAGAATATTGTGGATATGAGCACGCCGACGTAAGCGTCTGCGACAAAGGGAAGAAAGGAAAGGAGAGAGAGCCCCACCGTTCCGAATATACCCGCCGTTACAGCGATCCCCCGGTAGTTCATCCTGTCGGAGATCAGAGCGGCAAGAGCGTCAGCCGACAGCTGTATTATAAAGCTGACCGCTATAAGAAAGCTCAGCTGAAGAAGCGAAAATGAAAACGATCTTTCGAAGGTTACGAACAGAAGCGGTGCGAAGTTCAGCATTATTGCCTGTACAACGTACCCGATATAGCATGCGATGCGTGTGGTGTTACTGTTTTTTAGCAATTTTTATGCCTCCGTTCGTTTTCGAGAATGATATCGAGGAGAGAAAGCGCGCACACCGCCTCGATGACGGGTATCGCCCTTCCGACTATGCACGGGTCGTGACGCCCCTTAATGCTGAGGGTGACGTTCTCACCGCTCACCATATCGACAGATTCCTGCTCTGTGAAAACAGAGGGAGTAGGCTTTATCGCGACTCTGAATATGACGGGTGCACCGTTTGTCATTCCGCCGAGAATTCCCCCGGCATGATTTGAGACGGTCTTTATATTTCCGTTCGAATATCTGTAGCCGTCGTTATTCTGCGAGCCTCTGAGAGATGCAACGCCGAAGCCCTCACCGAATTCTATTCCCTTTACCGCGGGAACCGCAAAGGCAAGTCTGCTTATCACGTGCTCCACACTGTCGAACATATGCTGACCGAGCCCCGGGCAGAGCCCCGTAGCGGCACACTCTATTATTCCGCCCACAGAATCGCCTGCCTCTGCCGCGGAGAGTATCTCACGCTCCATGCTTGCACTTACCTCATCCGAAAATGTGAGTATTCCGTCCTGCTTTGCGCGTTCGTTCAGAAGAAGAATATCGTCAAGCGTACCGTCGAGAGGAGAAAACCTTCTGTCGCAGACAGACGCTATTCTTTCCGCATGCGCTCCGACGTGTATTCCTCTCTTGCGTAAAAGCTGAAGAGCAATACCTCCGGCTATGCAGAGAGGCGCGGTCATCCTTCCCGAAAAATGTCCTCCGCCCGAAAGATCGTATTCACTGCCGAATCTTACGCGTGCGGGATAGTCCGCATGCCCGGGCCTCGGAATAAACGCAAGTGAAGAATAATCCGAGCTTTTTTTGTTTGTGTTGTATATCTCGGCGCAAAGATCTCCCGTGAGAGTATCACCGCAAAGCCCGCTCACGAAAACGGGAAGGTCGGCTTCCTTTCTCAGTGTGGAGGTTTTTGACCTGCCGGGTGCTCTCCTCTGCATAAAGGAGGAAAGCTCGTCAAGGTCGATCTTCTCACCCTCGGGAAGCCCCGAGCATTCCACTCCGATCTTCTCGTCGTGCGAGGCACCGTATATTTTAAGAGAAAGAGCTGAGAGCTCTGTTTTTGATATATTATCGAAATTCATGTGTATCTCCGTTTTATATCCACGCGGATATTATTAGTCTTTTGTAAGAGAGATGAAGTGATCGAAAAATGAAGGATATGACTTTTCCACCGCAAAGGCGTCGCTTATCTCTATTTCCTCGTCTGTAAAGCAGGAAGCTACCGCGGCAGACATTACTATTCTGTGGTCGTTGTAGCCGTTTACACTTCCTTTGCGTATTTTTCCGCCGCGCACCGTCATGATCCCGTCCGAGTAGGATGAGCTTATTCCGAGAGAGGTCAGCATAGCCATAGTACTTTCTATTCTGTCGCTTTCCTTGAGGCGCAGACGCTCTATGCCGCGTATTTTGCTTTCGCCGTCCGCGATTGCGGCGCATACCGAAAGCACGGGTACCATATCGGGAGTCTGCGAGCAGTCGCAGTCAAATGAATGAAGCGAGCTTTTTCTTATCTTTATTTTTTCATCCGAGCTCTCGATTCTTGCCCCCGCGGAAATGAGAAGCGGAAGAATAGCCTTGTCACCCTGACACGAGTCACACTTAAGGCCGTGGACGGTTATTCCCTCATCCGAGGAAAGCCCGGCAGCAAGCCAGAATGCCGCACTCGACCAATCTGATTCTATAAGGTGAGGTAAAGCCTCGCTTCCCACAGAAGAATATTTACCCGTATTTACAGAATATACGGATCCCGACCCGGAAACACTTATTCCTCTGCTCAGCATAACGCCTACCGTGATATTAATGTAAGGAAGCGATTCGCATCTTCCTACCACCTCAAGAGTCGATGGAATATCCGAGAGAGGAAGCGCGAGCAGTATTCCGCTTATAAACTGAGAGGAGATATCTCCGCGTATACGCCATTCTCCTCCGAGTGCTTTTCCGTTCATTCGGAGGGGAAAAGAATATCCGTCGGGGAAAGTCACCCCGTGACGCGTAAGCTCGTCGCACAGAACGGATATAGGCCTTCTCGCAAGCCCGGGTGCACATACGAAGGTCGTGTCTACTCCGAGAAATGCCGCAAGAGGTATCATGAAGCGGAGAGTGGTCCCGCTCTCGTTACAGTTAAGAGTTGCTTTGCGCGCAGGCTCTTTAATGGGAGAGACGCGTATCAAATCGTTGTCTATCCGTATATCCGCCCCCAGCGCCGAAAGGCAGTCTGCCGTAGCTCTTATATCCTTGCTTATTCCTCTGCAGAAAAGGACCGACGGCCCGTCCGAAAGGGCGGCCGCAATAAGCTCTCTGTGAGCCGCGGATTTTGAGCTCGGGCAGTATACCTCGCCCGAAAGCCTTGGGCGTCCGTGTATGCGCACCGTGTTTTTGTCAAACGTGATGTTTTTCATTAGCCGAGATTCTCCATAAGTTCTTTAAGCTCGTCAAGAGAAAGCTTTTTTATCTCGCACTTTCCGATCTCCCTCGGAAGAACGAGGCTTATACTGCTTCCGCGTCTCTTTTTGTCGTTGAGCATGCATTTGTACATGTCGTCACAGGAGTACGGCGACTCGTAGGGCAGGGAAGCTGCCTTTATTGCGGAAAGCACCTTTTCGTATACTTCGCCCGTGCAGAGCGAGAGCTTTACGGCTGCCCTTGCCGCAAGAACAGAGCCTATAGCTACCGCGTGCCCGTGAGATACGGCGTACGAGGAGAGCTTTTCTATTGCGTGGCCGAAGGTGTGCCCGTAGTTCAGTATCATTCTCAGTCCGCCCTCAAACTCGTCCTGCTCGACAACTTCTATCTTTATTTTGATGCATCTGCATATGATGTCCTTCAGCTCTTCGCCCGAGGGAAGCCCGTTTGAGAGAGAAGCAAAGAGAGACGCGTCGTATATTACTCCGTATTTTATCATTTCCGCCATTCCGTCTCCTATACATTCGGACGGAAGAGTTTTTACCGTATCGAAGTCAAAAAGAACGAGAGACGGGCGGTGAAAGGCACCGCACAGATTTTTCCCCGCCTTGAGATTTACCGCGGTCTTTCCGCCTACCGACGAATCTACCGCCGCAAGAAGGGTGGTGGGGACTTGGATACACCTTATCCCCCTTTCATAAAGAGATGCCGCAAGCCCCGAAACGTCTCCGACCACACCGCCTCCGAGGGCGATCACTGTATCAGAGCGTGAGATGCCCTCCTCTGCCATAGAGTTGAGTATATCTATCAGAGTGTCGGGGGTCTTCGATCCCTCTCCGGCGGGAAACACCTTGACCTTGTATCCGATTCCTGCGCGTGAGAGCGAGGCGGTAAGCTTTTCTCCGTAAAGGGGGAATACGTTGCTGTCACTTATTATATATGCGGTCGTATCCGCACCGAAGCGGCTTTTTATCTCCTCTCCCGCACGCGATATGATACCGTCTGCGCAGAGTATATCGTATGAAGAATGTGCATTCAGCTTTCTTGTGTTTTCCATAAAGAGCTCCAAAGGTTTTGCAAAAAATAGGCGAGGCGGTTCCGCAAAACACGGAACCGCCTTGGTAACGGGATCATATCATCCGAAGACATATCTGTAATAATCGTTGTCAAGTATCGCAAGCGAATATTTACGCTTGTTTGAAACTATCGACTTCATGTTGTTTATATATGTCCTGAGTGCGGAATCGTTTCCTACAGTAACACCCGGATGAGGTGTAAAAGATCCGGCGGCTGTGCTGTAATAACCGTAATCGGTAAGCCAGTTCCATGAAGATCCGTGTGTGTTGAGTATTACAAGACCGCCTGCGCTTGACATTACGTCAATACCCATGAGAAGTCTTGAATCGTATTCTATTCCGAAAAGGTTGTATACGGTCGGAATTATATCTGTGCTTGAGCAATATTTATCCACGACCACGGGCTCATCCATAGATGCGCTCCAGATCATGAACTTGTTTCTGTAAAGGTCAAAGTTCTCGAGGATACCGTCCTTCGGGAGACCGTAAAGCTCTGCGAGAGAATCCTCGGAGAGAGCGTAGGGATAGTGGTCTGCGCTTATAACGAACACCGTGTCTTCAAGTATTCCCTTGGCGGTGAGCTGCTTTATAAGGTCCTCAAGCATAAGCTCGAGCTCGAGATTGCAGGCGATGTACGCCTTTACCTCCTCGGAGTAGGAAAGGTGAGCCACCTCAGCACGGTGCTTCTTTGACATATTGTTGCCGCCCCAGTTGTAGTTCGCGTGTCCGCTGACAGTCATATAGTAAGCGCAGAAGGGCTTGTCACTGTCAATATAATACGGGGTGGAGAGCTGAGCCATTTCGAGGTCGCTCTTCGGCCATGCGTTGGTGGGATAGGTTATACCGTCGCTGTAGGTGTATCCGTCGTAGCTTCCGTTTGCTCCGATAAAGGTGAAGCCGAAATTGGGATGCGAGAGATGTCTTGAATAATATTTGGGATTGTGGTTGTGGAATGCGTAGGTGAGATAACCCTCTCTGCTGAAGGTATTTCCGAGCGCGTAATACATATTGCGCACTTTTCCGTCGCTTCCGCCGCCCGATTTCTTAAGGCAGCTCGAGCTGTTGTAGAAGAGACCGGTCATAGAGAGGTATTCTCCGGTAGCGGTGCTTCCTCCCCAAAGGCTGTTATAGCAGTTGTTGAATACAAAGCCCTGAGTTGCTATCTTGTAGAGTGTGGGAGTGAGCTGAGGATCTATCACCTTGTCGGTAAAGCCCTCTGCCGTGATATAGATGAGGTTCTTGCCCTCGAACATTCCGGTATACTTGTTCGTCTGCGTCGGTGTTACCGAGCCGAAATACTGGTGCATGGATTTGATGGTCGACTTCGATGCACTTGCCGCCAGCTGCTCAAAGTTGATATCGAGCACCCTGTCAACAGGTACGAAGGGAGGCTCTGTCTCTATCGCTGAGGAGGAGCCGTCCGAGCCTGTTCCGGTAGGAGGAGCGGGCAGTGTGGTCGTATCCGCCGTAGTCGTTCCGAAAAGCTGTCCCATGTCTATCGATTCCACCGTATCGGGAGGTGTGAGCTCAACCTCGGGACGTCCGAAGAGAGTGTACTTGACGTTAAGGCGTATAGCGGTCGGGAGACCGAATCTCTGAGCTGCTATCGTTACGTCGTAGCCCTCGTTGTAGTAGAACTTATCGTCGTATTCGTTACTGTTTATCGAAATGAGAAGAGATCTGAGACCGAGAAATACGAGCATGAATACGAGAACACCTGCCTTGAAGGGGAAGGAGCTTCTCTGTATTCTCACAGTCTTTTTCGTGAGCCGGATGAACAGAAAGAGAGGAAGCATAAAGAGTGCTACCCAGTGAATGTTTTTGAAGGTGCAGCTTATAATATTTCCGAGAAAGTCTCTGAGCATGTTTCCGGCTTCACCCGCAGCGGTCATATCTATAAATGCGCGGAAGAAGGAATAATAGACCTCGTACACCGCATATACGAAGCCGATAAGTCCGCAAGCGATGAGGAATATAACTCTGTTTACCTTGTATGAGAACAGTGTAGATGCAATATAGAGCAGAGACCCCGCTATCAACGAATATATAAGCACGTACATCCAGGCAGAGCGTGACCACTCTATGCCTGTTGCCATATGCAGGATCACTTCAAAATATATGAATATCACGGGCATCATAGCGACCGAAAAGATAAAGTTCGCCTGATTTGAGCTTTCGTCAAAGGATACCGAGATATTTTCATAGCGTTTTGCCATAGAAACGGAAACCGTCCTTTCCTCGACAAAGGTCGAAATATAAATAGAATAAGGTATTTTATATTATACCACATAATCATATTCAAGTCAATGAAAAATCACTCAATATTTTATGAAATTATTTCAGATTCATTTTTCGCTCCCGAGTTAACATGATTCGTAAAAGAATAAATAAAAAAGCAGACCGTATCCGACCTGACAGATACGGTCTGCTTTGCTTTTCTTTTTTCAGACTCTGCTTGGAATGAGTCTGAGAAAGCTCTTGTTCTTAAGGAGAATAGCGGTGATCGCCGCGGTGATAATAAGCTCGGGGAGCATATAGCACGCATTGTAAACTATGCTGTAGAGCCACTCGTTTTCAATAACGAGCCCCTCCCATATCTTTCCCGCCGAATGCCAGAGAAGAGTACCCGAAAGAACGTGAGACGCATATCTCAGCGTGACCGCAATGCATACTCCGGTCATTCTTCCCGCAAAGCCCTTTTTTGCGAATATTCCCGCAATTCCTATGAGAGTGAAGGGAAGTATATAGTCGAGAAGGGCCGTCCATATGAACATCTCTTTTGTAAGTCCCCAGCTCATGATGCTTCCGAGGTCGAGAAAGAACTGTATCCACGAATAAAGGAATGCCGTGAGAAGCCCTTGCACCGGACCGTAGGCTATCGATATAAAGATTATGGGTACCATGGACGCGAGGGTGATAGAGCCTCCCCAGGGAAATGACCAGATCTTCAGAAGGCTGAGCACTGTGGCAAGCGCAAGCATTATCGCGCTGACACAAAGCGAAACGAGAGCCTGCTTTGTTTTTGTGTTTACCGTTTTCATTTTGTTTTTTCCTCCGCTTTGTTATACTTGAAGATAAACAAAATACCGCACGGTATCCGTGCGGTAAAACGGCAGAAAATAATTCTGCGACTTCTCCCTACGACGGCATTATCCGTATCAGGTCAAAGGGTTCGGCGCGAAGCACCGTCTCAGCTACAAAAGCACCCCCGAATATGTGCGATATTTTATTCTTCGCTTTATTATACCACAAAACGCCTCTCTTGTCAAGACAAAAGTATCAAAAATAAGATATTTTTCTCTGAGATCAAAGCAAAGAGAGGCGGTGTATGAAAATAGTACCTCTTAAGGTGTAAAAAAATCTTAAAACTTTATCAAAAGCTATTTACTTTTTCTTTTGTTTATGATATAATTATATTTGTAGAATTACGGGCACTACCCGATACAACATTATTTTTTGGAGGATTTCTAATTATGGCACAGGAGTATCGTATCGAAAAAGACTCTATGGGCGAGGTTAAAGTACCCGCCGACAAATATTGGGCAGCTCAGACAGAGAGAAGCCATGAAAACTTTCTTATAGGCGTAGGCATCGAGACTATGCCCAGAGAAATAACACACGCTTTCGGTGTTCTTAAGAAGGCTTGCGCTATCGCAAACAACAGCCTTAAGCCCGAAAAGATGACAGACGCAAAGCTCGCGGCTATATCTGCGGCATGCGATGAGGTCATCAGCGGCAAGCTCAACGACCATTTCCCGCTCGTCGTTTGGCAGACAGGCTCGGGCACACAGTCCAACATGAACGCTAACGAGGTTATCGCCAACAGAGGAACAGAGATAGCAGGCGCTTCTCTTGAAAAGCCTCTTCACCCCAATGATGATATCAATATGAGCCAGAGCTCTAACGATACGTTCCCCGCAGCTATGCACATAGCGGCAAAGATAGCTATCGAGGATAAGGTCTTCCCCGCTATCGACCTTCTCGTTGACACCTTCAAGAGACTTGAAGCTGAAAACGACGACATAGTAAAGAGCGGAAGAACACACCTTCAGGACGCAACACCTATCAAGTTCTCCCAGGAGATCTCCGGCTGGAGAACCTCTCTTGAAAGAGACAGAGCAATGCTTGAGTCCGCTCTTCCTTACCTCTCCGAGCTCGCACTCGGCGGAACGGCAGTCGGTACAGGTCTTAACTGCCCCAAGGGCTTTGACGTTAAGGTAGCAGAGGCTATTTCCGAGATCACAGGTAAGCATTTTGTAACGGCAGAGAACAAGTTCCACGCTCTTACCTCCAAGGACGAGCTCGTATTTGCTCACGGAGCACTCAAGGCTCTCGCAGCTGATATGATGAAGATCGCAAACGACGTAAGATGGCTCGCTTCAGGTCCCCGCGTAGGTCTCGGTGAGATCAAGATCCCCGAGAATGAGCCCGGTTCTTCTATCATGCCCGGTAAGGTAAACCCCACACAGTGCGAGCAGGCAACAATGGTTGCAGTACAGGTAATGGGTAACGACGTAGCAGTAGGTATGGCAGCTTCGCAGGGTAACTTCGAGCTTAACGTATTCATGCCCGTTTGTATCTACAATTTCCTTCAGTCCGCACGTCTCCTTGCAGAGTCTATCGTATCCTTCAACAACAAGTGTGCTGTAGGTATCGTTGCAGACAGAGCAAAGATGCACAACAACCTCCACAACTCTCTTATGCTTGTTACAGCTCTTAACCCCTACATCGGTTATGAGAACGCCGCAAAGACAGTTAAGAAGGCATTCAAGGACAATTGCTCGCTTAAGGAAGCTTGCGTAGAGCTCGGATTCCTTACAGCAGAGAAATTTGACGAAGTATTCCATCCGGAGCAGATGGTCTGATCTATTTGCTACCGGTACACCGCGGCGGTGGGGGTTTTATGCTCTCACCGCCTGCTCGGGTTAATTTGCCCGTGAAAATATCAAAAAAATAAACTAACCGGAGGGAAATATACCCACAGTGGGTATAAAGAAAACTATGATATACAGTTACTATCCCGGCTGTACTCTCAAGAACAAAGCGAAGGATCTTGACAAATACGCAAGACTCTCTTGCGAAAAGCTTGGCATTACTCTCGAGGAGATCCCCGAATGGCAGTGCTGCGGAGCTGTCTATCCGATGAACGAGGATGAAATAGCCCCCAGACTTCCCGCGATCCGCGCACTCGTTTCCGCAAGAGACGCAGGCCGTCCGCTCGTTACGCTGTGTTCTGCTTGCCACCACGTTATCAAGCTTGTTAACGAGGATATGAAGAACAATGCGTACATAAGAGAACGAGTAAACAGCTATCTCGGACTTGAGGTTCCCTATAACGGAGAGACCGAGGTCATTCACTACCTTGAGCTTCTCAGAGACAAGGTAGGCTTTGATACACTCAAGGCAAACGTCGTAAATCCTCTTAAGGGAAGAAAGGTAGCACCCTATTACGGATGTATGCTCCTCCGTCCCTCGAAGGAAATGAACTTCGACAACCCTGAAAATCCGAAAATTATGGAAGACCTTGTTAAGGCACTCGGTGCAGATCCCGTGGTATATTCGATGAGAAACGAATGCTGCGGAGGCTACACCGTGCTCGATGACAGAGGCTATGCGGCAAAGCGTGCCGACGCGGTAAGAGAAAGCGCTGCGGATAAGGGCGCGGATTCTCTCATAACAGCCTGCCCGCTCTGTATGTACAATCTTGTACACGGCGGAGATAAAGCAAAGCTTCCAACATACTATATAACAGAACTCATCGCAGAAGCACTCGGTGTTTCTGAGGCGAAGTAAGGAGGAGCGTATGCACAGCAGTAATAAAACAGAACTGAAGAAGCTCGTTTTGAGAATAAGCGGAGCTCATCCCGAAAAATGCATGAAGTGCGGTAAATGCTCCGCGGCATGCCCCGCATTCGATGAAATGGAGATACATCCCCACAAGTTCGCGCAGATGGTCCTCGACGAAAGAGTAGAGGAGCTTGCAACCTCCAAGGGAATATACAAGTGTATGTCCTGCTTTGCATGTCTCGAGCGTTGCCCGAGAGACGTAAAGCCCGCAAAGATAGCGGAGGCGGCAAGAGCGGTATATCTCAGACAGCAGGGAGCTTCCTATATGAAGCAGGATGAGATACCGTCAAAGCTTGACGATGAGATACCCGGACAGGCACTCATGTCGGCAATGAGAAAGTACAATAAGTAAGGAGAGAAGCTATGCAGAGAATAGGTGTTTTCGTCTGCTGGTGCGGAACGAACATAGCAGGTACTGTAGACGTTGAAAAGGTAGCGCAGGCGCTCAGCCACGAGCCGGGTGTAGTATGCTCCTACAACTATCAGTATATGTGCTCGGAAAGCGGACAGCAGCTTATAGTCAATTCGGTAAAGGAACATAAGCTCGACGGAGTAGTCGTATGTTCCTGTTCTCCCCGTATGCACGAGGCGACGTTCAGAAAGGCGGCAGCCGTTGCGGGAATTAACCCGTACATGGTAGAGATCGCAAATATAAGAGAGCAGTGCTCCTGGATACATAAGGACATGGGCGACGCAACTCTCAAGGCTATCATCCTCGGACGTGCCGCAATAGCTAAGGTAAATCTCAACGCTCCTCTCTATCCCGGAGAAAGCCCGGTAGTAAAGCGCGCGCTCGTTATAGGCGGCGGTATCGCAGGTATACAGACCGCTCTCGATATAGCGGATGCCGGATACGAGGTGGATATCGTTGAAAAAACTCCCACCATCGGCGGCCGTATGGCTCAGATAGATAAGACCTTCCCGACCCTCGACTGCTCGGCGTGTATCCTCACACCTAAGATGGTCGATGCGGCTCAGCACGAGAAGATAAATATTATGACCTACAGCGAGGTAGAGAACGTAAAAGGCTTCGTAGGTAACTTTACGGTCGATATCCGCAGAAAGGCAAGACACGTCAGAGAGGACCTCTGTACCGGATGCGGACTCTGTACCGAAAAATGCCCCTCGAGAAAGGGCTCTGACGAGTTCAATATGGGACTCAAGAAGAGAGGCGCGATATATATCCCCTTCGCTCAGGCTATTCCGAAGGTTCCCGTTATCGATGAGACACAGTGTATAAAGCTCAAGACGGGCAAATGCGGACTTTGCGAAAAGGTCTGCGGAGTAAAGGCTATAGACTTTGCGCAGAAGGACAGCATAGAGACAAGACAGTACGGCGCTATCGTCGTGGCTACAGGCTTCAAGCCGATATCTCTTGAAAACTTTGACGAGTATGCTTACTCTCGCTGCCCCGACGTTATCACCAGCCTTGAATTCGAAAGAATAACAAATGCGGCAGGTCCTACAGGCGGAAAGCTTCTCCGCCCCTCGGATAACGCCCATCCTCATACTGTAGTATTCATTCAGTGCGTAGGCTCGAGAGACACTTCCGGCTGCGGAAAGCCGTACTGCTCGAAGATATGCTGTATGTACACGGCAAAGCACGCAATGCTTACAAGAGAAAAATATCCCGATACAGACGTTTACGTATTCTACATAGACGTTCGTACTCCCGGTAAGGGCTTTGACGAATTCCAGCGCAGAGCTGTTGAAGAATACGGAGTACATTATATCAAGGGTATGGTAGGTAAGATCCATGACGTCGACGGCAAGCTTCTCGTTGACGCAAGCGACCTTATCAATGATGAAAAGATCTGTGTTGCGGCAGATATGGTAGTTCTCGCTACAGCTATTGAGCCGAGCGACGGAGCAAGAGCCCTCGCTACAAAGCTCACCGCAAGCATGGATACGAACGATTTCTTCACGGAAGCACACGCAAAGCTCCGTCCGGTAGAAAGCCCGACGGCAGGCGTATTCCTTTCGGGTACCTGCCAGGGACCGAGAGATATCCCCGAAACGGTTGCTCAGGCAGGTGCCGCAGCAGCTAAGGTAATAGGACTTCTCGCTAAGGATAAGCTTACCACAGACCCGTGCGTTGCCATAAGCGATGAAATGCTCTGTAACGGATGCTCCTGCTGTGAAAAGGTATGCCCCTACGGTGCTATCACATATTCAAATAAAGAGTTCAGGATCGCCGGAAAGATCGAAACACGCCGCGTAGCCTCTGTCAACCCTGCAGTATGCCACGGTTGCGGAGCATGTACGGTAGCTTGTCCTTCCGGAGCAATGAACCTCAACGGCTTCTCTAATAAACAGATCATGGCGGAGGTAGATGCAATATGCAAGTAAACGAAAAGAATTTTCAGCCTAAGATAGTTGCTTTCTGCTGTAACTGGTGCTCGTATGCGGGCGCAGACCTTGCCGGAACGGGAAGACTTAACTATCCCGCAAACGTAAAGGTAATCCGCGTGCCCTGCTCCTGCCGTGTAAACCCGATGTTTATTCTCCGTGCCTTCCAGAAGGGCGCAGACGGAGTTATCATCGCAGGATGCCACCCCGGAGACTGCCACTATTCAACAGGTAACTACTATGCGCGCCGCAGAATGACTCTCCTCTTCTCTATGCTCGATTATCTCGGAATAGAAAGAGAAAGAACGAGAGTTGAATGGATTTCTGCTGCCGAAGGCGCAAAATTTGCGGCAACGATGAACGAATTCGTTGCACAGATAACAGAACTCGGTGAGAACAAGAGATTGGAGGACCTCAGATGCAAGAAATAATTTCTGTAATGAAGGAAAAGGCTGCAAAGCTTCTGGCAGAAGGACAGGTAAGATGTGTTCTCGGTTGGAAGAGGGGAGAGTTCTTCTATGAAAGCACTCCCGCAGTTTTTGAAAGCGCAGAGGAGCTCGAGGAGCTCGTATACGATGATTTCTGCGGCCCCAACCTTGCAAAATATCTCATTCGTGAGTGTGCAAAGGAGGGAAAGATCCTCGTATTTGCAAAGCCCTGCGATACGTACTCTATAAACGCTCTTATCCGTGAGCACAGAGTTGACAGAGAAAAGCTTTACGTTGTAGGTGTTGAGTGTGCAGGCAACCTTGACGTGAACAAGATAAGAGCCAAAGGCCTCACAGGTCTTGTCGGCTTTGAAGACAACGGTGACACCGTCACCGTGAAGACTCTTTACGGTGACGAGACCTTCGAGAAGGGCGAGCTCCTCCTTGAAAGATGCCTCTGCTGTAAGGGTAAGGAGCACAAGATAGCGGACGAGACTATCGTGCTCAATGAAGAAAACACAAAGACGGTCGGTGCCGACAGATTCTCCGAGGTCGCAAGACTCGAGGAAATGACGGCTGACGAGAGATTTGAATACTGGAGAGAGCAGCTCTCACGTTGTATCAGATGTAACGCGTGCAGAAACGTTTGCCCCGCTTGCTCGTGCATAAAGTGCGTATTCGATAACGACGATTCGGGAATAGCGTCAAAGGCAAATACCGATACCTTCGAAGAGAATATGTTCCACATAATCCGTGCGTTCCACGTTACCGGAAGATGTACAGACTGCGGAGAATGCTCACGCGTATGTCCCCAGAACATACCTCTCCAGCTTCTCAACCGTAAGTTTATCAAAGACTACAACGAGCTTTACGGCGAGTACGTATCGGGAGAAGACAGCGAAAGCAAGCCCCCTCTCCTCACGTTTACTCAGGAAGATGCGGAGCCGAGCATAGTTAAGGAAAGAGGTAACTGCTGATGAAAAAGATCAAACTTTCAAACGCTTCCGCCCTCTTTGAAAAAATAGCGGAGACGAGAAACCTCTACGTTCCCACAAAGTGCGAGCATAGCGTTGAATTCAAAAAATTCGGTGAAGGAGAGCTTACTTACGATTACGTGAACAGCGGAAGATCGGTAAAGGATTTCTACTTCCCCCAGAGCGAAAACATAGTTGACTTTAAGGTGGACGGTAAGAATATAGAGATCCTTCCTTCCGTAGAAGAGGACCTTGACGAAAAGTACGTAGTCTTCGGTGTTCGCGCGTGCGATGCGGCAAGCACGAAAATACTCGACAGAGTATTCCTCACAGATCCGGTCGACTCGTTCTATAAGACACGCCGCGAGAACGGTATAATCGTTTCTCTCGCATGCACAAGACCTGCCGAGACCTGCTTCTGCACCGCCTTCGGAATAGACCCCACAGAGCCCGATGCAGATGCGTGTGCATGGATAAGCGGCGACTACCTCTATATTGAGTGTAACAGCGATAAGGCAAACGAGCTTTGCGCGGCTATCGACTCTGTATGCGAGGACGCAGATGCAAGCGAGCTTACCGAAACAAAGAACAATACTAAAAAGATACTTGATAAGCTTCCCCTTGCGGATCTTCCTCTCGATAAGATCAGTGACAAGGAGCTTAAGGAGCTCTTCTATTCGGACAAGTGGCTCCATATGTCAGAAGCCTGCCTCGGCTGCGGAACGTGTACCTACGTTTGCCCCACGTGTCAGTGCTATGATATAAGAGAGTTCGACACCGGTCACGGAGTAAAGAGATTCAGATGCTGGGACAGCTGCATGTATTCAGACTTTACAAAGATGGCGCACGGAAACCCCAGACTTACTCAGACAGAACGCTTCCGCCAGAGATTTATGCATAAGCTCGTATATTATCCTAATAATAATGAAGGAATATTCGGTTGCGTAGGCTGCGGAAGATGCGTGGCGTCCTGCCCCGTATCAAAGAACATAGCGGGTGTTATCCGCGAGCTTGCCAAAGGAGGTAAAGCAGAATGATACAGAATGATACTCTCATACCTATGTTAGGCGTCGTTACCGATATCAGAATAGATACCCCCGACGTAAAGACCTTCAGAGTGGTTTCGGCTGACGGAAAGGGAAAGTGCTTTGAGCATATGCCCGGTCAGTGCGCAATGCTCTCTATCCCCGGTGTGGGTGAGGCTATGTTCTCTATAACCTCTTCTCCCACAAATACCGAGTATATGGAGTTCAGTATAAAGAAGTGCGGATGCCTTACAAATTGGCTCCACCTCATGGACGTAGGTCAGCAGATAACGATAAGAGGCCCCTACGGAAATGCTTTTCCCGTTGATACTGCTCTTAAAGGACAGGATCTCCTCTTTATCGCGGGCGGTATCGGACTTGCTCCTCTCCGTTCGGTTATCAATTACTGCCGCCACTATCGCGACAGATACGGAAAGATAGATATCGTTTACGGTTCGCGTTCTATGGATGACCTCGTTGACTATAAGGAGATCATCGACGAATGGATGAACGAGGCGGGCGTTGACGTTCACCTCACAATAGACCGTCCTCAGGACGGTTGGGACGGCCACGTAGGATTCGTTCCCAGCTACGTAAAGGAGCTTGAATTCCCGACAAACAAAACAGTCCTTCTCTGCGGTCCTCCCATAATGATCAAGTTCACTCTTCAGGGACTTATGGAAATGGGCTTCAGCAAGACCCAGGTGTTTACGACTATGGAGCTTAAGATGAAGTGCGGCGTCGGTAAGTGCGGACGCTGCAACATCGGCGACAAGTACGTATGTAAGGACGGACCGGTATTCCGTTGCGATGAGCTCGGAGAGCTTCCGGATGAATATTGATGATCTGCAATCTTGATTTGAAAGGAAACGCAAATAATGGAACAAACAGTTAACGTATACCTTTTCGGTAAACAGTATACAGTACCGGCAAGCCTCACAATAATGGGCGCTATGGAATATGCCGGATATCAGCTCGTTCGCGGATGCGGATGCCGTTGCGGCTTCTGCGGAGCTTGCGCAACGATCTACAGAATAAAGGGAGACAGAGAGCTCAAGGCGTGCCTCGCTTGTCAGACACAGGTCGAAGACAATATGTACGTTGCAACACTTCCTTTCTTCCCGCTTGTAAAGCAGCCGTACGACATCGAAAACGTAAAGCCCACAGAGCGCGTTATGATGCAGCTCTATCCCGAGATATATTCCTGTATAGGCTGTAACGCTTGTACAAAGGTATGTACTCAGGGCCTTAACGTAATGCAGTACATAGCATACGCTCAGAGAGGCGATCTCGAGGCTTGCGCAGAGGAGTCATTCGACTGCGTAATGTGCGGAGTCTGCTCCTCCCGTTGTCCTGCGGGTATCACACATCCTCAGGTAGGTATGCTTGCCCGCAGACTTACGGGTAAGTATCTCGCTCCCACCTCAGAGCATCTCGAGGCAAGAGTTCAGGAGATACTCAACGGTGACTTCAAGGCACTCGTTGAATCGCTTATGCAGAAGCCTCTCGAGGAGCTCAAGGAGCTTTACAATACGAGAGAGATAGAAAAGTAAGGAGGAAGCCAATATGTATACACAGGATATGCTCGAATCTATAAAAAAGGTTGAAGCAACTCGTGAAGCGAGACTTGCCAAGGTAAACGCCGGAGAAAACCCCCGCCGTATGACCGCAGATGAGAAGGAAGCAGTTCTTGCGGCTTTCCATCCCGACCACATTACCTCTCAGTTCGCAACCCTTAAGATGGGTCCCAACAAGGGAGAAAAGGTTCCGCTCGAGCTTGCGGATATTCTTCAGGCTAACAGCAGGATCAACCCCGCGGATATTGATCTCTCAAACCCCGATTATGACGTTGACGTTCTTATAATCGGTGGCGGCGGTGCGGGAAGCGCAGCTGCTATTATGGCTCACGAGAACGGAGCAAACGCTATGATCGTTACAAAGCTCCGCCACGGTGACGCAAACACCATGATGGCTGAGGGCGGTATTCAGGCAGCGGATAAGCCGAACGACTCTCCCGCTATCCACTATATCGACGCTCTCGGAGGCGGTCACTTCAAGAACGTTCCCGAGCTCCTCGAAAAGCTCGTAACAGAGGGTCCGAGCTCTATAAAGTGGCTCAACGACCTCGGCGTTATGTTTGATAAAGAGCCTGACGGAACAATGGTTACAACTCACGGCGGCGGTACCTCCAGAAAGAGAATGCACGCATGTAAGGACTACTCGGGCGCAGAGATCATGAGAGTTCTCCGTGACGAGGTAATAAACAGAAATATCACGGTAGTTGATTTTACGGCAGCTATCGAGATCATCAAGGATGAAGATGGTAAGGCGGCAGGTGCTGTCCTCCTCAACATGGAGACCAAGGAGATCAGAATAGCAAGAGCAAAGACTGTAGTTATCGCTACGGGCGGTGCGGGCCGTATGCACTATCAGGGCTTCCCGACATCAAACCACTACGGTGCAACAGCAGACGGTCTCGTTCTCGCTTACAGAGCAGGTGCTCCTCTCCTTTACGCTTACACGCTTCAGTATCACCCGACGGGCGTTGCATACCCCTCTCAGATCTTCGGTGCTCTCGTTACAGAGAAGGTAAGATCTATCGGTGCACAGCTTATCAATGCTGACGGCGAAGCATTTATGAATCCTCTCGAAACACGTGACGTTTCGGCTGCATCCATTATTCGTGAATGCAAGGAAAGAGGAAAGGGCGTTAAGACACCCGATGGCGGTTACGGAATCTGGCTCGACTCTCCGATGATAGAAAAGCTCCACGGAGAGGGAACTATCGAGAAGAGAATTCCCGCTATGATGCGTATGTATCTCAAGTACGGTATAGATATGCGCAAGCAGCCTATCCTTATATACCCCACTCTCCACTATCAGAACGGCGGTATCAAGATAGGTGCAAACGGTATGTCCGACGTTGAAAACCTCTTCGTTGCAGGTGAGGCTGTCGGCGGTATCCACGGTGAGAACAGACTTATGGGTAACTCGCTCCTCGATATTATCGTATTTGGTAGAAACGCAGGTGTAAATGCGGCACTTGCTGCAAAGAATACTACTGTAGGAAAGCTCACGCTTTCTCACGTTGACGACTTTGCAAAGGAGCTTGCGGAAGCAGGTATCAAGACGGATAAGGTATCTCCCATACTTCTTCCCAGATATACACACGGAAACCCCAAGTTCGAAGCAAAGTGATCCTATCTTACGCTAAATATACGCACGCCCTGCCGAGAGGCAGGGTGTGCGTTGCGTAAACTATTATAACTGATCTATCGGAGGCATTTAAATGGAACTTATAAAATTCGGCGCCGTTGAGCTTTCAGTAAAGGGCGTTTCGTTTCTTGTTTTTTCTTTGCTCGCTATAGCGGCAGTCGGTTATCTCGTCGGCAGAATAACGATAAAGGGTGTCAACCTCGGCACTGCGGGCGTTTTTCTCGTAGCTCTTCTTTACGGAGCTCTCTTTTACTCTTTCTTTGAAGGACAGTTTACTGTGATGGCGGAAGGGATGGCAAAGCCCGAGAACTATGCAGGTAACGTTCTGAAGATAGTTGAAAATATAGGACTTATTCTTTTTGTAACCTCAGTTGGCTTTATTGCAGGTCCCAAATTCTTTGGAGATCTTAAGCGCAACTTTAAAACATATATTCTTCTCGGTGTTGTGATAATCGTATCCGGCGCTCTTGCGTGCGTAGGATGTACCGCGATCGCACTCTCTACTATGGACGTTCCGAGGGAGGACCTTATCTCTATTATGGTGGGACTCTTTGCAGGAGCACTCACGTCGACACCCGCTTTTTCGGCGGCAAAGGAAGCGGTAGGCGCAGAGCTTGCAGACAAGGTATCTGTGGGTAACGGTATCGCTTATATATTCGGTGTTATAGGAGTTGTTCTCTTCGTTCAGCTTATTCCTAAGTTTCTTAAAGCGGATATGGCGGCCGAACGCGCAAAGCTCGCAGGAGCTGATAAGTCCGCAGGCGCTTCGGGCGATGAACCGATAGAGACAAAGCAGACAAGAAAGCTTATTGAAATAGACGGCTTCGGTATAGCCCCCTTCGCTATAGCCGCTATAATCGGTATGCTCCTCGGCTCGATAAAATTCGGTGCGTTCTCGCTTACGACCACAGGCGGATGTCTGCTTACAGCTCTCGTCTTCGGTCACTTCTCTCATTTCGGACCTATCAAGGTGATGCCTCCCGTTCAGACTCTTAAGGTATTCAGAGAATTCGGACTTATGATGTTCCTTATCGGAGCGGGTGTTGCGGGCGGAGCAAAGTTCGTTCAGTACTTCCAGCCCGTATACTTCCTCTACGGTGCGGTAATGACACTTGTACCTATGATAATAGGATTCATCTTTGCAAAGTTCATTCTTAAGTTGAACCTTCTCAATACTCTCGGTTCTATCACCGGCGGTATGACCTCGACTCCCGCCCTCGGTACGCTTATCAGCGTTGCCGGAACAGAAGACGTTGCGGCGGCTTACGCATCCACTTACCCGATAGCTCTTATATCGGTAGTGCTTTGCTCACAGTTTATAATAATGTTCTTCTTATAATTGCTCGTAACCGAGCTTTGTGAAGAAAAGCTTGGCAGATGGGTAAGGATACCCGTCTGCCTTTTTTGAAAGGAGCATACCAAAATGAAAAAAATAATAAGATCTGCATTTGCTCTTGCACTTTGTATCCTGCTTTCTGCGGTCCTTTATTCGTGTAAGGACGGTGAGGGTGATGTTACGACAGTAGACGGAAACCATCTCAGTCCAAAGCCTCAGGAGCTTACACTCTCATGGGAAAAGGGATACGTAGGCTCTTTTGAGAATATAGGAGACGGAAAAACACTCTCCGGCCTTACGCATTCGGGGGCTTTTGTCGAGGATGAGGAAAGCGGATTCTATACGAGCGAGATCGTACGGCTTGACGGTAAGGGTATAACTCTTTCTGTCAGCGGAATCGAGGCAATCCCCGAGGGAAAGGAAAATGTGTTCGTTATTTCGCATTGGAGCGATAACAAAGACGGTACCTATTCTCTTGACAGAAGGGCTCCTCAATTCAAGCCGTGTGATTACGTTATAGCGACCGACGGCTCATATTCATATACCACAAGCGCAGACGTGGAATACGTGCGTATATGCGTGTTTGTAGGGCAAGCTGAATCTGCAGCTGTTTCCGTCTGCAGCGGATCCTCAGACGCTACCACCGCAAAGCTTGATACTCCGTATACTCTACCCGAAAGCGGTCAGGGTATTGCTACCGACGTTCTCCTTCTTCCGGGAAGTGTGGGAAGTATAAATAACACAAAGGGATATAAGCTTTCACTTGACTATTCGGATACGGAATTTAAGACCACGCAGAATATAGTCATCCCCAAAAAAGGAACTACGATAACGTATACCGTAAGCGGTGAGTATTCATACGACGTAGCATCTCTTACCTCGTGGTACCTTGCGGAGGACGGACTTTACAAGAATAATACCGGTTCGTCAAACTATAACGCCATAGTTACGGGTAAGGACGGAATACAGAGGGTAAACGGCGGAAAATCTCATGAATTTGAGTATACGACCTCATTTGATAATGAGATAATAAGACTTTGTGTTCCCGCAGAAAATCAATCGCTTTCTATTACTTATAAGGTTGACGAAAACTATTTCAAGGGTTCGTTTGATAGGCTTCACACCGAGATGCCGGGAAAAATGACCTATATTACGGATACCCTTTGGCTTCCCGGTTACGTTTCTTCACCTTTTACAGAGTCGGGCAAAAAGGGTCTTATGACTCTTGATACGGTAAACGATAGTATGAGCGTTGATATCGGTGACGTTTTTGAGGAACATATCGTGAGCGAGGCAATACATATTCCTAAGGCGGGTACGCAGGTTATCGTTATGGTGGCGAATCCGGCAAGAGACGATATAGCGGTTCTCTCCTCATACGGAGCTGACGGAAAGTCTGTAGATTACAGCAAAGCTACCTTTGTAGGAAATCCTGCGTCCGGAAATACGGTATTTGAGACCTACAACGAAAAGAGCGATATGTCTGTCTATAAATATATTACGTCGGATGATAATGAATATATCAGATTCACAATGCAGAAATCCAGAACCTCATACGTTCCGGTAATAGCGATAAAAGAGATCGGGAGCGGTGCCAAGGGAACCTGGGAAAATGCGTTTCCGGATTACGACGAATACTTCAGAGGAAGCCTCGAAAACAGCAAGGGCCTTGTAAGCGAGAATATAAAGCCTATAGACGTATCGTGGAACAGAGGATACGTTACCTCCTCGGGCAGTATTAACGCGGGTAAGGACGGCTTCCTTTACAGTGACGTTATACATCTCGAAAAGGCGGGTACCGTTATATACTTTATGGATACCGCAAAGATAGGAAGCGACGCGTACACATATCTCGGAACAGAAGGATATGCGTTTTCCTTCTGGGACAGTGAGGGTAAGAAAATAGTTTCCCCGAGGGGAATCGAGAGCAAGGATCTTGACACCTATATTACCTCCGACCATAATTTCAGAGTGTTCAGATACACCTCGAGAAAGGACAACGAATACGTCAGACTCTCAATACGCGCATCTCAGGGATCTCCCAATATTCCCGTTATAATGTGTCCTGTATTTATCGCAGAAGATACTGCTCTTATTTCTGAAGGTGAAAGCGAGATAAAGATCAGTGTCGGAGACAAGGAATACAGCTGCAGGATAAGCACGAACGAGGGATATTCTCCCGACGATTATTCTACACTCCTTCTCACAGACAGTGAAAGTGCATATTCACTGGCAAAGGGAGAAAAACTCAAAAATACTGTTTGCGCATATACGAATGCAAGCGGTCAGGCTCTTTTTGAGGTGTACGCATATCTCACCACGCTTTATCCGATAAACGGAGAGAAGACGTACTACGTGGGAGACAGTACCGAGATCTCAAAATACACTGCGGCGTCGCTTTCTGCCGAGAAGGCGTCGGCAGACGGGCTTAAGACTCTCGTGAAGACTCAGAGTGAGGGCAATTATTACTCGGATATACTCGAGGGCCTTACCATGTATGCTATAGGTGATAGTTATTTCCAGGGCTCGGGTCTCGGCCATTATTATACGTGGCCCTCCGAGATAGCAAGAAAGTACAATATGTCCCATATCAATTACGGTATCGGAGGAAGCACTATAGCCAACGTTTCTACAAACAATCCGATGGTAATAAGATATACGTCAATGCAGAACGGCGATGCGGATATAATCATTCTTGAGGGCGGACGAAACGACAGAAATCAGAAGGTTCCTTACGGTGACTTTGATAGCAGAGACAGTAAAACTTTATGCGGAGCGCTGAATATAATGATAGAGGGGCTTCATAAGAAATACCCGAACGCTCTTATTATTCTTGTAACACCGTGGAACTACAAGGACAATTCAAGCTACGTTACGTATAATTACGCTATGAAGATGGTAGAGTACCAAAAGCAGCTGAAGCTTGATTACGTTTCGATAATAAATGCCGCAGATACAAGCATATCCGGAGTCGACATGAATGACGTTTCCTTCCGTGAGCTTTATTCAAAGGCGGTAGGAGATATAAGCCACCTTAACAGTAAGGGCATGTCAAACGTGACCGTCCGTATGGAAAAGCAGGTAGCCGAGCTTTATGCAAAATTCAAGGGTATAACAATAAACGAAAACGGGCAGGTCAAATGATCTGCGTGCGGGACCTTCAAAAAGAGGGTCCCGTATTTTTCTCTTTGAGTTAGTTCGCTTCGGGATTAAGGGTATCTTTTTCTACAGTGCGTACATCAGACTGTGAGGCGACCGCCCCGCCCGCCGCCCGAACGCTTCGCGTTCAGGCGCGCAGACCTTCGGCCTGCGCGCTCGGCAGAGATCTTCGCCCTCTGCCGCGGCGGCGGGCGCCGTTTCGGACGTGCATCACCAAAAACGGCATTAAAAAAGACCGATCACTTTCCTTCCTTGGTGCAAAAAAATAAAATCCTTTTTAATTTAGATTAATGTTTTCGTGGTAGAATATAATCATCACGAAAGAGAGCGCTAAAATAAAAGGAGGAGACCGTAGTGAAAAAAAAGAGCTTACGCGTGTTGGCACTGGTTACGTGCCTGTTTACCGCATTGTATATAACTGCCTGCAGAAAAGGAGATGAACACGAGCATACCTATTCCGACTATTGGACGTACGACGCCGCATATCATTGGAAGGGAGCTACGTGCGAGCACCTTGATGAGTATATTGAGAAAAGTGAGCACATATTCGAAAATAAAACGGTAATTCCGCCAACGTATGAGTCGGAGGGATATACCGTCTATACCTGCTCGGTCTGCGGATATGAAAAGCAGGAAAAGGGGGATGAGGCTGTAAAGCATAACTATTCAAACGAATGGAGCTATGACAGCGATAAGCATTGGCACGCATGTACGGATAAGGGCTATGAAAGCCTCCGTGCCGATGAAGCAGAGCATACACTGAGCGAAAGCGTTATCAAAGCCCCTACCCCGACAGAAACCGGACTCGGCAGATATACCTGTAACGTGTGCGGACTTGACGAGGAAAGAGTTATAAGAATACCGGTAACGGTAGAAGCACTTCCTACCGTAGAAGGAAGCTACTACGTCGGTCAGCCGCTGTCACAGGTCAAGCTCGCAGGCGGAAAAGCCAACGTAGACGGAGTATTTGCATTTACGGATGAAACAGAGAAAATAAAGGCAAACGGAGAGTATAGCGTGACCTTTACCCCGACAGAGGATAAATACGCAAAAACAGAATGTAAGGTCTCTTTCCCGGGAATACAGCTGACCGTGTCGGTGAACGCGGGTGAAAACGGAAAAGCAGACCCGTCGGGCGTAGTCAACGTCGATTATGACTCAGAGCTTTCAGTCATATTCACACCGAACTTCGGCTATGCCGTGGATTCGGTCATCGCCGACGGAAAAGAAATGACACCTTCCTCAAAATATACGTTTGAAAATATAAAAGAAAACCATACACTCTCCGTAAGCTTTAAGGAAAGTGAAAATAGGGTGGAAATAAGCTGTACCGAAGGCAGTGAAAATTGCTATACCGTGTCCGGAAGCACTATTACCTTCTCGGGAGTAAAGGCGGACTCCGTATATACTGTATCCGGTGAGTTTATCGGCAATATAGTAATAGACGTGGGCGATCAATATAACTTTGAACTTGAAATGCAGGGGCTCAGAATATCAAGCGACAGTATAAGCCCGATAGTAATACTCAGCGGAAATAAGGTCACACTATCCGCAAAAAAAGATACGGATAATTATATAAATGATATGAGAGAAGCGGTAGATGAAACCGACGAAGCTCAGTACTCTGCGGCTGTATATGCCCTCTGTGACCTTGATATCCAAGGCAAAGGAAAACTCACAGTCGTATCCGAAAACAATAACGGCATCCATACCAAGGATGACCTCGAGGTCCAGAACCTTACCCTGTCGGTCACCTGCGAGGATAATGCGCTGAAAGGAAATGATAGCGTTACCGTGAAAAGCGGAAACGTTACCCTCATAGCGAAAGCAGGAGATACGATAAAAACCACAAACACTTCGATCTCCGAAAAGGGAAAGCAGAAGGGAACTGTTACAATATCGGGCGGAACGCTGAATCTGTATGCCGCGTGCGACGGAATAGACGCCGCATATGACGCCGTTATCGACGGCGCGGAAGCAACCGTCAATATATATACCGATTCCTTCTCGGAATATTCAAAGGATGTGTCAAAGACCGCGGAGGGAGCGCGCTATATAAGATTTACAAGCAGAAATTATAATTATTCGGTAAAATACTATAACAGCGATTCTGATTTTGTTTGGGTGAACGCAACGTATGAAAAAAGCGTGCAGGGCGGCAGATCCACCTATTACTATTACACTTTTGAAAGCAAGACGGAATACGATAAGGTAGCAATATTTATTTACTCGGCAGACCAAAAGCAAGGCCAGGAAGAAGATTTCCTCGTCGCAACAGACTATATCTCCTGGAATGAGGCGTACGATACCTTCGCACTCAGACAAAGCGGAAGCTCACTGTCATACAGCTGGGCAAATATTTCCGATCCTACTGTGGGAGGCGGCATGGGAGGTCCCGGCGGAGGAAGACCTGGTGCACCCGGAGGAATGGGCGGAATGGACGGAGGTAATAACGATAAGCTCGAATATTCCGCCAAAGGAATAAAGGCGGGTAACAGTATTACCGTAAATAACGGAAACGTCAATATCAAAGCGTATGACGACGCTATACACGCAAATGCCGATACTGCACTTGAAAACGGTGCCTCCCCAACGGGTAACGTTACAATAAACGGAGGAAATATAACTATATATACCAACGACGACGGAATACACGCCGACGGAACACTTCTTGTAACGGACGGCACCGTTAAGGTGGATAAAGCCTATGAAGGGCTTGAGGGAATATTCGTAAGAATAAGCGGTGGTAATATCAGCGTCGAATCGTCGGACGATGGAGTGAACGCAACTACAAGAAGCGGTCAGGCTATAGTAATCAGCGGAGGAAACCTCTATATCTACGCAAAGGGAGACGGAATAGACTCTAACAGTACCGCCTCCTATGAAGGGATAGTCTTCTCGGGCGGAAGCACTACAGTTATAAGTACCTCCGGAGGAAACTCCGCAATAGACAGCGAGAGAGGATACAGCTATCTCGGAGGTAACGTGCTTGCAATAATGCCCTCCGGAGGTATGAGCGGTGAAGCGACAAACTGTAAAAACTTCTCAAGCATCGCAACCAAAACAAGTATGTCGCTTAGAGAGGGACAGACGCTTACCGTAAGCGTAGGATCGAATACCGTGATGTCGGTGAATATCCCATCCAATATATCCGGAATGGTGGTCTACCTCGGAAGTAATACAGCTAAATTCTCTTAAAAATAAAAGCGGAAGGAATGAAAGGCTTCATTATGAGAAGTCTCGCAAACCTTCCGCCATTATTGTTCCGAAGCTTTCGCAAACTCTTCGTGGCAAGAGGCTTTTGATATTGCCCGAAAGCCCTTGACTTTTTTTCTGTTTTGTGATATAATGAAGAGAATGTGAATATAAACACATAATAACGGAGAGATCGTGAAAATGTCAGATATTTATGAGCGCAAGCTGTTCCTTGCCCCGATGGCGGGCTTTACCGATTCGGTGTTCCGCAAGATATGCACGTCGCACGGTGCGGACGTTACCGTCAGCGAGATGATATGTGCAAAGGCACTCTGTTATGAGCAAAAAAGCGGACCTTCGGTAAGATCAAGGACTGCCCCGCTTGCATATATACCGAGCGGAACGGATAATTGTATCCTGCAGATATTCGGCCACGAGCCTGAGTTTATGGCGGAAGCTGCAAGAATGCTCATGAGCGGAGAATATAAGGGCTATGACGGATATACTCTTCCGATAGCACTTGATATAAATATGGGCTGCCCGGTAAAAAAGATAACCTCAAACGGTGACGGCTCGGCCCTTATGAAGGACCCGCGGCTTGCAAGAGAGGTAGTGCGCGCGGTGAAAAACGCGGTGAGCGTTCCCGTCAGCGTAAAAATGCGTATAGGCTGGGATAGAAACACTATAAACGCAGTTGAATTTGCAAGGTACGTCGAGGACGGCGGCGCGGATGC
>SVRJ01000005.1 GCA_015064885.1 Oscillospiraceae bacterium | reverse complement strand
AATTGCTAAGAAGATAATACAGAGAAACCCCGACAAGGAGGAGTACGTCTGTGCCGCAGGTGTCAGCCCCTCGGGATCTGTTCACATCGGAAACTTCAGAGACATAGCTACACCCCTTTTCGTTGTAAAGGCGCTTCAGAAGATGGGTAAAAAGGCTCGTCTCCTCCTCTCGTGGGATGAATACGACCGTTGCCGAAAGATACCTGCAAACGTAAAGGCGGTCGTAGGAGACTCATACGACAAATATATCGGTTGTCCCTACGTTGATATTCCCGACCCGTTCGGATGCCACGAGAACTTTGCAAAGCACTTTGAAGAAGAATTTCTTTCCGCTATGGAAAGATTCGGCATCGAGCTCGACTGCCGCTATCAGGCAGACCTTTACAGATCGGGAGCATACACAGAGGATATAATCGAGTCGCTCAAAAAGAGAGAAGAAATATTCGAGATACTCGATTCCTTCAAGACAAAGGACCCGGACAAGACTCCCGAACAGCTCAAGGCAGAGCACGAGGAGGAAAAGAAGAAATACTACCCCGTAAGCATTTTCTGCCCCGAGTGTCATTCCGACTTCACCACGATCACGTCTCTCTCTGAAGACTGCACAAAGGCAGAATACACCTGCCGCTGCGGGCATCACGGACACTTTGATTTTCTCACCGACTTCAACTGTAAGCTCGGCTGGAAGGTCGACTGGCCGATGAGATGGAGATATGAGAAGGTAGACTTCGAGCCGGGCGGAAAGGATCACGCATCTCCCACAGGCTCTTACGCAAACGCAAAAATAATCTCAGAGAAGATATTCGGCTTCCCCGCTCCCATTTTCCAGGGCTACGAATTCATCGGAATCAAGGGCCTTGCCGGTAAGATGTCAAGCTCCTCGGGTCTCAATCTTACTCCCGACGCTCTTCTTAAGCTTTATCAGCCCGAAATAATCCTCTGGCTCTATTCAAAGACAGAGCCCACAAAGGCTTTCGACTTCTGCTTTGACGACGGCATTCTCCGTCAGTACTTTGAGTTTGATAAGATGCTTAACGACTGCAGAAGCGGAAAGGCAAATGAAAATACTCAGGCAATTATGTACAACTGCGCTATCGACGGCAGAGAGATCGAGACGGTTCCGATGGGGCTTCTTGTTCAGCTCGGTTCTATAGTGGACTTTAACGTACCTATGCTTGAAACTGTATTCAACAAGATAAACACCCCCTACACATACGAGCAGTTTGCAGACAGACTCGACAGAGCAAAGTACTGGCTCGAGCAGTGCGCTCCCGAACAGGTAAACAGACTCCGCGCAACACGTAACTTTGACGTATACAACGAGCTCGACGATAAGGCAAAGCAGGCTATCGCTCTTCTCCACGAGGCCATAGCGGCAGGCGGATACGACCTTGACGGGCTCAATACCATCCTCTATGATATTCCTAAGAAGGTATATCCCGAGCTTGTCGACACAAAGGAACTCAGAGGGGTTCAGGGCGCATTCTTCAAGAACGTATATAAGCTCCTTATCGACAAGGAGCAGGGCCCGAGACTCTATCTCTTCCTGTATGCTATCGAGCCCGAAAAATACATCTCTCTCCTCGACTTCTCCACACCTATGACAGAAGAAGAAAAGGCAGAGAAGGAGAAGGCTGAGACTCCCGCCGAGGAGGTATGCGAGGTGGCAGCTCCCGAGCAGCCCAGAGGAGAGGCAGATCCTGTTGATCCCTTCAAGGAGCAGATAACCATCGACGACTTTATAAAGATGGACCTCCGCGTATGTAAGGTCCTCAAGGCTGAGACTCTCAGGAAGTCGAATGCGTGCCTTAAGCTCACACTCTTTGACGGAATAGGCGAGCGTGTTATAATGTCCTCTATAAAGGCAGAGTACACACCCGAGATGCTTATAGGCAAGAAGATAATCGTTCTTGCAAACCTCAAGCCCAACAGAATATGCAACGTAAACTCGCAGGGCATGCTCCTTGCGGGAACAAACACCGCATGCGGCTGCAAGGTAATATTCGTTGACGACAGCGTTCCCGAGGGAACGAAGATCTGCTGAGCAGGTTCGGTCAATAATGAACAAGAAAACAGCGTGATCCTTTTTCGGCATCACGCTGTTTTTATTTTAAGATCCGTATAAAAAAGGTATGCACCATAAGCTCCCGTTTTCACGGTAACTTACAGCGCACACCTTTTGCAAGGTATAAAGAAAATGAAAAAAAAGAAAGAAAGGAGAAAAATGAAAAAATCCGCATCACCGAGGTTCAACAACGACCTTTGAACGGTCGGTGAATTTTGGAACACACAAGTGCTTGCCACTACACCAAAGCTTACACTCGTTTACCGTGTTCCTCGGATTACGCTTATATTATACACCATTTTTACCCGTTTGTCAAGTACTTTTTTTATTTTTTTCTCAAAAATTTTTTTGACTTTCTTTGACTTTGACAGTTTATGTGCTTTTATTAGTACATTTTGCACAAAAAATTAAGCATTTTTTGAGATCGTTAAAAATTTGTTTATCTCGTGCAAATAAAAAGGAGTGCACTTTTTTGTGCACTCCGACGATTTTTTATTTTGATTTTTCTGCAATGACCTTTTCTCTTGCATTTGTTTTACCCTCAGGCTTGATATCTCCCGCCTTTGTAAGAGCTATCTTTGTCATAAGAGGACCGACAAGCTCGTATACGAGCACCGCAAAGAGAGTAACGTTGCTTATTATGATCCCTACCTCACCGAGACCGCTCTGAGCCTTCATAGCCATACCGAGCGCAACGCCCGCCTGGGGAAGGAGGGTTATACCGAGATAGTTCACTATATTCTTTTCACACTTGACGATCTTCGCACTTGAATATGCACCGAATATCTTTCCGGCGGAACGCGCTATTATGTATACTACACCTACTATTACTATCGCTATATCCGCAAATACGGAGAGCTCAAGCTCAGCTCCGCTGAGAACGAAGAACATGATAAGGAGAGGTCCGCTCCATTTGTCCACTCTTTCCATAAGCTCCTCGGAAAAGTCACATATATTGCAGAATATTGTTCCGAGCATCATACAAACGAGAAGCGAAGAGAAGGAAACGTGTACCGTTCCCACCTCAAACTTTATCATGGAAAGTGCCACCGTAAGCATTACGAACGTAACGGAAAGTGCCATTCTCTTTGAATTCGAATGGAAAAATCTTTCTCCAAACGTGAAGACAAGACCCATAATAAGACCGAGGAGGAGCGAGAGCACTACCTCAAGAATAGGCTCGACCACTACCGAGAGTATATCAACTCTTCCCGATATAAGCGCCTTTGCAATTCCGAAAAGGATAGCGAATATCATGAGTCCGACCGCATCGTCGAGTGCGACTACGGGAAGAAGTATGTCTGTGAGAGGTCCCTTTGCCTTATACTGCTTAACTACCATAAGAGTAGCCGCCGGAGCTGTAGCGGAGGCTATTGCACCGAGCACCAAAGCCGCCGGAAGAGATATTTTATCCGGCATAAGGAAGTGGAGCCCAACGAGAAAAGCCACAACAACAGCAGACGTGATCACAGCCTGGAAGATACCTATAACGGTCGCCTGCTTTCCGATCTTTTTGAGCTGAGAAAGTCTGAACTCATTACCTATAGAGAAAGCGATAAATCCAAGTGCGACCTCGGAAAAGATCGAATATCCTTCAACGTCCGCCATGCTCACAAATCCGAGTCCGCCGATACCGAGGGCTCCGAGACAGTACGGACCCACGAGAATTCCGGCTACGAGGTATGCTGTGACTGCGGGAAGCTTTGCAAGCTTTGCGAGTCGAGAAAGAAAAAGTCCTGCGAGCAGGGCTACGGAAATACTTAAAAGTGCCTGCATTTTAGTAGTCGTCCTTTCAAAATCAGTTTATTTTTTCAACCGTAATATTATAGCACCATTCGCGAGAAAAGTCAATAGAAAACGAAAAAAATAAAATGAAATGATTGATAAATTATACTCCCCCCGAATAGAATTATATGTACATTTCGTTCATCGGAGGGATCCTTCTTGCTATTTTCCTTTTTCGTACTTTTTGCGCTTATCTTTGTAAACGGCTTTTCCGACGCTCCGAACTCTGTAGCCTCCGCCATCGTATCCTATGCTATCCCACCGAAACGAGCAATAGCTCTTGCCGCTTTGTTTGATATGCTCGGGGTAATAATATTTTATTTTCTTTCCCCCTCGGTGGCATACACCTGCGGAAGCATAGCAAATTTTACTCACGATCCCGAAAAAGCCATTCTTGCAGGCATGAGTGCATCGGTAATTTACGCGCTTCTGGCGTGGAAATTCGGCTTCCCTACGAGTGAAAGCCACGCAATGTCGGCAGCCGTAAGCGGTGCGGCATTCTTCTCGGGAGGAGGCGTGAGTGCCGAGGCATGGAAAAAAATATTCATCGGATTTCTTCTCTATTCTCTTCTCGCCTTTTTCATCTCTCCCATAATATCCTTTCTTGCGGGTGCTCTGCTCAAAAGAACTGCTCGACACCGACGCATCGCCTTTCTCTCACGGGCTCAGATCTTTTTCTGTCTTCTCTGCGCGTTTATGCACGGTGCACAGGACGGGCAAAAGTTCATAGGAATGATGATGCTCTTTTCGGGCGGCAGCTCGCCAAATATCTTCTCGGTATTTCTATGTGCCGCCACACTCTCTCTCGGAACGCTTTCCTGCAGTGAAAAGATAATAAAGACCACAGCCGTCGAGATGGCGCGTCCGGATATGCGCGAGGGATTTTCAGCGGATGCCGCATCCTTTATGCTGATGCTGACGGCATCCCTTCTCGGAATACCCGTCAGCACGTCCAATATAAAAAACTCCGCAATACTCGGAGTAAAAGCCTTTTCCGAGTCGGGAAAACCGGATATAAAGAAAGCCGTCTCTCTTATCCTCATATGGCTTATGACGTTTCCGGTATGTTTTATCCTCGGTGGGGTACTGTCATATATCTATACCTTTTAACGTATCAAAGGAGAAAGCATGAAAAAGAACGATTACCCATCACTTTTCCTCGGACTTCTGACATCCTCTTTTCCGCAGAGCGAGACGGAATACAAAAAAATATACACCTTTCTGTCAGAGGATTTTTGCCCTCCGTTTGACCGCGGTGCGCTCATCCTCCTTGCTCTCGATCTGTATCTTCTCTCGTTCGAAAAAGAAAAGGACCCAACTCTCTTAAAAACACTTCAAAGCGGAATAGAGTCTTTAAATCGGGTAAAAAGCAAGGACTACGGGAAGGAGAGCTTTGCGGAATACGTAAAGCTGTGTAAAAGAAAAGAAAACAGACAGCAATCGGAAAGATACCTTTGCTGTCTGCGTTCTCTTTTACTTGTTATAAGCTCGCGTATTTAATCCTCAAGATATTTTTTCATTGCCGCATACGATCTTTCGGCTGTGCGGTATCCGAGCCTGTAAGCCTTCTCAAGTGCCGCTCTGTCCTTTTCGACGCGTCCGATGCCGAGCGCTCTCGGAGGACGTATGACAAAGACCTCTCCGCGCTCCTCCGCCTCCTCAAGAGCATCGAGGGTATCGTTATAGACGAGATATCTGTCGCATATAGCCTCTCTCAGACCCTTATACCTCGGATAGAAAAGGGCCGTCATAGCCGAATATGCGTACGATCTTTTCTTTCTGTATCCATATGGTTGAGTAAGGACGGTAACCACCTTATTACATCCGATATCGAGCATATGCTCAAAAGGGATCGGGTCGCTTATTCCTCCGTCGAGAAATTTTCCCTTTCCGATATTGACTATCTTCGATACGAACGGCAAGGATGCCGACGCCCTGACGTACTGAATATCGTTGTGCATCTCGCGGATCACGGGATACTCTGCCCTTCCCGTCTCGCAGTCTGTGACCACTGCGCGAAAGACCGAATTCTGTGCAAGATATGCGTCGTAGTCGTACGGATCAAGCTTTTCGGGTATCTCTCTGTAAAGCATGTCCGCACCGAAAAGATCTCCTGTCTTTATGAGGCTGTCAAGCGAACAATATCTTTTGTCATCAAGATAATCAACGTTGACTCTGTACGCTCTTTCTCGCTGACCTGAAAGATAGCTCACCGCATGCCCGGCACCTGCCGAAACTCCGGTAACGTTATCAAAGGTTATATTTTTGTCTATAAAAAAATCGAGAACCCCCGCGGTAAATACTCCGCGCATTCCGCCTCCCTCAAGAACGAGTGCCGTTTTATTCATAGCTTCTGCAATAATACTCCTCGGTTTATTTTTTTGTATTTTTCTCTCGCTTCTGAGAGAAAAACTCACGGATAAGTGCAAGCGCCTCGCCCTCGCACACTCCGCATTCCACGGCAGGCTTGTGGTTTAAGGGAAATGAATTCATATTCATCACACTTCCGAATGCACCCGCCTTTGCGTCCTTAAGCGCGAATACAACTCTGTCTATTCTTGAATTTATACACGCTCCCGCGCACATCGGGCATGGCTCGAGAGTAACGTAGAGAGTGCACCCCGAGAGCCTCCACGAGGAAAGCCGCTCGCACGCCTCGGTAATTGCGTTTATCTCCGCATGACCGACAGCGTTTCCGTCAGCCTCACGGGTATTAACTCCTCTTCCGATCATCTCACCGTCCGAATTTTTCACCACGACAGCTCCTATCGGAACGTCTTCGGTATCCTTTGCCTTCCTTGCGAGCGCAAGCGCCTGCTTCATATAAAAAACGTCATCCATATACATATCGGTCACACGGCAGCATCCGGCATCGGAATAACGAGCAATGACATCGTAAGAAGAGCCATTATAACTATAGCAGCTATCACGACTATCGCAAGCGGAGTGAAGAAATTTTTCACAGCTTCCTTTTCGGTGAGCTTAAGGTCGCTATCAAATACCGGGAGCTCCTCGGTGACACCGTATACGCTTCCCTCTCTCAGTGCCTTTTCCTTTTTACTCTGCTTTACAAGCGATATAAAGGACAGCACGCCGAGGAATAAAAATACAGACATTATAAGATACTGCGCTATGGCAGCCGCATCCTCGTTAAGAAAATAGGATACCGCGTCGGTAAGCACGCTTACAAAGTTATTGATAAAGTGTATAAGCACACCGCACCATATCGAGCCGGTCAAAAGGAAAACGTATCCGAGGACAAGCCCTGCGATAAAGGTATAGAAAAACTGATAAAAATTCTGGTGCATAAGCGCAAACAAAAGCGCAGAGACAAACACTGCAGTGGTCTTTCCGTAAGGCATAAGATTTTTGAGCATCACACCTCTGAAGAGAAACTCCTCGCAAAGTGCGGGAACTATTGCCAGAGAGATGAAGAGGAGCACTATACTGTGGACCCCGTTTATCTCGGTCTCCAGTGCCGAGAAATCCGGCTGCATACCTGCCATCTGCACAAGATAGTTTACGATGAGTGAGTTTATGACGGTAGTGGGAAGCACAACTCCTACCGCTGCAAGTGATATTCTGATAGCTCGCTTTGGAAGAACCGCTCTTGCAGGGATCGGATAATATACCGCGTTTTTTGAAAAGAGCTTAAACACAAGTATCGGAAGCATAAACATTGCCATATATGCTGCCGAGTCCAACAGCGAGGTAACGACCTCATACGTAACGGCATCCAGCCTACCGACAAGCACCATCCCTATAAGTTCGGTTATCAGTGAAAAAACCGTCATAAAGGCTATAAGCGCTATCATTGCAGCCATACAGCGATTGACTGTGTTTCTGTATCCTTTTATTCTTATATCATTAGATTTCATAATTATCTCCAAGTAATATACTCTTGCTAATAATTATACTATTATTTTCAGCGTTTGTCAACAGAAAGGTGAGTCCATTTGAAACTTTAAAAAGAAAATTTACACTTAATACAAACAACCTATTGAAATTTGCGAGTATTTATGATATAATTATTTATGTAAAATCTACCCGAAAGGATGACAAGTAAATGGAACTTAAAAAGCAAATATCTCCCTCTCTTATGTGCGCTGATTTTCTTAATCTCGGAGACGAGCTCAAGAAGCTTGAGGACGGAGGGATAGAATATCTTCACATCGATATAATGGACGGAGTTTTCGTACAGAACTACACTCTCGGAACAGACTTTATCAAAAAGCTCCACAAGGCAACAAAAATTCCCCTTGATATACACCTTATGATAACAAACCCGGAAACAAAGCTCGATTGGTTTGAAATATGCGAGGGCGATTACGTTGCCGTGCACTATGAAGCGTGCACACACCTTCAGGCAGTTCTTCAGACGATAAAGAGAAAGGGTGGAAAAACCATGCTCGCTCTCAATCCCGGAACCCCTCTCTGCGTTCTTGAGGAGGTCCTTCCCGACCTCGACGCAGTCCTCGTTATGACGGTAAACCCCGGATTTGCGGGTCAGAAGCTCATTCCCCAGACGCTCGACAAGATAACCCGTTGCAGGAAGCTGCTCGACGACGCCGGATATCCGGGTATCGAAATAGAATGTGACGGAAACGTTTCGTTTGAAAACGCGCGCAAGATGAGCGATGCGGGCGCAAACATATTTGTTGCGGGAACCTCAAGTCTCTACGCAAAGGATGGCTCTCTTGAGGACAACATAGCGAAAATGAGAGACGCTATAAAGTGATCTGACAATGAAAGACGTAAAAGCAAACAGACCGCTCTCCGATAAAGGTGGGCGGTCTGAAATAATAAAGGCACTTTGCGCTGCCTTCCCTCACACTCTTCCGATACTCACCGGATTTCTCTTCCTCGGAATATCATGCGGAATATATATGACCGGATCGGGATTCCCCTTCTGGTACCCGATCCTGTCGAGCGTTTTCGTATTTGCGGGATCTATGGAATTTGTTCTTGTAAGTCTCCTTCTCGGTGCTTTTGATCCGCTCTCGGCAATAATGATGACTCTGATGATAAATGCGCGCCACCTGTTTTACGGAATATCCATGCTCGAAAAATACAGGGGCATGGGAAAATGCAAGCCATATCTTATATTCGGGCTCTGCGATGAGACCTTCTCGATAAACTGCGTGACCGATATTCCGAAAGGGATAAACAAAAAATATTTTATGCTTTTCACCACCCTCCTCGATCAATCCTACTGGGTGATAGGCTCGGCGCTCGGAGGAATAGTAGGCTCTGTTCTCGCATTCGAGCTTAAGGGAATAGAATTCGTAATGACGGCAATGTTCATCGTGATATTCATCGAGCAATGGAAAAAGCACAAAAATCACGTATGCGAGATAGCCGGGCTGATAATATCGGTCGTCTGTCTGCTCGTTTTCGGAAGCTCGGATTTCATTATTCCGTCAATGACAGCCATCCTCGTGTTTCTTTCCGCTGTACCAAAGCTCACCGAGAGAGGGGAGGATAAGGCATGACACAGACAGAACAGCTGATAACGATCGCAGTCGTAGCTGCGGCAACAATGGCAACTCGCTTTCTTCCGTTTATTCTTTTCCCCCAAAGCAGAGAAACGCCAAAATACGTACAGTATATCGGAAGAGTTCTTCCGCCCGCGGTATTCGCTATGCTTGTAGTCTATTGCTTTAAGGATATAGCACCGCTTTCTTATCCGTATGCCCTGCCCGAGCTTATTTCGCTGGTGCTTGTAGCTTTTCTTCACCTTTGGAAAAGAAATATGCTCCTTTCGATAGCAAGCGGAGCCGTATGCTATATGCTCCTTTTGAACCTTGTATTCGTTTAATACTCAAATAACAGTTAAAACCGCCTGACGGGCGGTTTTTTTATTGTAATTTTTGCCGTCGCTTCTTCATATAATTCAAAAAAACACAAAGGAGTGTAAGCAATGAAAAAAAACAAAGTAAAGCTGTTATCCGCTTTTTTGCTTATCGCGTTAACGATATCGCTATTTACGGTCTCTGCATCCGTACCTATCGGGGACGATACCGAAACGGATGCCCCCGCGCTTACTCTTGATTGTAAGAGCGCCCTGCTCATGGAAGCAAACACGGGAAAGATACTGTATGCAAAAAACGAAAACGAAGCACTTCCCCCCGCTTCGGTTACAAAGGTAATGACTATTCTTCTTTGCATGGAGGAAATAGACTCGGGGAAGCTTGCTCTCAGTGATACAGTCACCGCAAGTGCGTATGCCACAAGCATGGGAGGCTCTCAGATATATCTTAAAGAAGGTGAGCAGATGAGTGTGGAGGATATGCTGAAAAGCGTTGTAATAGCAAGCGCAAACGATGCCGCGGTGGCTCTTGCCGAGCATATATGCGGCAGCGAGGAGGCTTTCGTCGCGAGAATGAACGAAAGAGCAAAGCAACTCGGAATGAATAACACCTGTTTTGAAAATACGAACGGGCTCGACGACACTACCGAGAATCACAAAACGAGTGCACTCGATATCGCTCTTATGTCACGTGAACTCATGAAGCATGAAAAGATCTTTGAGTATTCCTCCACTTGGATGGACACAATAAGAAACGGAGCCTTCGGACTTACCAATACGAACAGACTCATAAGATTTTATAAGGGGGCAACAGGTCTCAAGACCGGCTCCACCTCAAAGGCGGGCTTTTGCATAAGTGCCACCGCTGAACGCGAAGGCGTAAAGCTCATTGCCGTAATAATGGGGGCTGAAAGCAGAGACGTAAGAAACAACTGTGCGAAGACTCTTTTCGACTACGGATTTGCCACCTGCGCAATATACACGGCACCGGAATTTGAGCATCCTCCGATAAACGTTACGGGCGGAGTAAGCCCGAGCGTGGGAGTTCGTGCGGAAAGCTTTTTCGCGCTTGTAGGTAAGGGTGAAGAAGGCTCGGTAACGTCGAACGTGATCCTCCCCGAGACAGTCACAGCACCGATAAAAGCAGGGGATAAGATAGGTGAGATATCCTATTCACTTAACAACGAGGAACTCGGGCGCGTCGGAATATACGCAACCGAGGACGTAGAGAAAATATCCTTTTTTGAAATATTGCGACGCGTGACCTCACGCTTCCTGCTTGCGTCACCGGCATAAGCACGTGTCACATTTAACTTACATTGTGCCTTTTTCGCTTTTTTGAATCTGCCGTAATTGAAAATACTCTCTACATATGATATAATTAAAAACGTAAATTATGTAGTAATCGGACGGGTTCTGACGAATTTCGCACCCCAACGGTTCAGGATAAGCAGAAAGGCGGATGTACAAAATGTCTCTGAGTCTCAACACAAAATATTTAAATGATTTTATAAACGAGCACGAATATGCGTGCGCTGCCACACAGGTAAAGGCTGCGGCTGATCTCCTCCGTTCAAAAACGGGTCCGGGCAAGGATTTTCTCGGCTGGATGGATCTCCCCGTTGCATATGACAAGGAAGAATATGCAAGGATAAAGAAGGCTGCCGCAAAGATACAGAAATCGTGTGACGTATTCATAGTTATCGGCATCGGCGGATCCTATCTCGGTTCCCGCGCCGTAATAGAATTCCTCAAGAGCCCTCTTTACAACAACATGAAAAAGGATACTCCCGATATCTACTTCTCGGGATGTAATATAAGCGCAACGTCAATGAACGAGCTTCTCGCTATCTGCGAGGGCAAGGACGTATGCATAAACGTTATCTCAAAATCGGGCACAACAACAGAGCCCGCCATCGCATTCAGAATATTCAGAGAGCTCCTTGAAAAGAAATACGGAGTAGAGGGCTCAAAGGACAGAATATTCATAACAACAGACAAGGCGCGCGGAACCCTCAAGTCTTTTGCGGACACTATGGGCTACGAGACCTTCGTCGTTCCGGATGACGTTGGAGGACGCTTCTCTGTTCTTACGGCGGTAGGTCTTCTTCCCATCGCGGTATCCGGTGTTGACACCGACGCTCTTATGGCGGGTGCCGCTGCGGCTATGGAAAAGTACACCTCCTCCGATATTGAGGAGAACGAGTGCTACAAGTACGCGGCTATCAGAAACATCCTTCTCCGCAAGGGCAAGGCTATGGAGATCTTTGTAGCTTACGAGCCGTATATGCTTATGTTCAACGAATGGTTAAAGCAGCTCTTCGGTGAAAGTGAGGGCAAGGATAACAAGGGACTTTACCCCTCCAGCGTTATCTTCTCAACCGACCTCCATTCTCTCGGACAGTATATCCAGGACGGCATGAGAACCATGTTTGAAACGGTAGTTTCGATAAACGAGACAGAAAACGTATGCAAGGTTCCGGACGATCCCAAGAATATCGATACACTCAACTTCCTCTCGGGCATGGACCTCAACGAGATCAATTCCTTTGCTATGATGGGTACGGTCATCGCTCACAATGACGGCGGTGTTCCCAACGTAATGCTTAACGTCGCAAAGAGAGACGCATATAACCTCGGTGAGCTTATCTACTTCTTTGAGCTTGCATGCGCTATCTCGGGATACATGCTCTGCGTAAATCCCTTCGATCAGCCCGGTGTTGAAGCTTATAAGAAAAACATGTTCGCCCTTCTCGGCAAGCCCGGATACGAGGAGCTCCGTGAAAAACTTGCACAAAAGTTGAACTAAGTGTTAAATTGCTGTGTTTAACAAAAATCCTATTGATTTTTCACACAAAATAGTGTATAATTATTATAACATCTCTAACAACGGAGGAGAAAAATTATGGTTAAATTAATCATCGGCGTAAAAGGAACAGGAAAAACCAAAACGCTTATTGAAATGGCTAACGCCGCTCTTGAGAAATCAAACGGTTCTGTAGTATGTATTGAAAAGGGTGTAAAGCTCAGATACGAGGTCAAGTATCAGGTACGTCTTATAAACACAAACGATTATTTGGTATTTGATTCACAGTCCTTGTTCGGATTCATCTCGGGCATTCTCGCAGGCAATCACGATATAACAGATATATTTGTTGACTCTGCTTTCAAGATCTGCGGAAACGAAGCTGATAATTTTGATAAATTCCTTACAGAAGTTGATGAGCTTGCCGAAAGATATTCGGTAAACATAGTTATGACATCGTCTATTCCCACAGAGGAAGCGTCTGACACCGTTAAAAAGTATCTCTGATATATATATGCGAACGTGTCTTTCACAGACCGAAGTCAAATTCAATGAAAAAGGCGGAGGACAGCAGTCCACCGCCTTTTCTTTTAAAGGAGGTTATATATGAAAACACCGATAAGCCTTATAATAGACGATCCCGCTCCGGTAATTTCGGTATACTATGAGCATGCGTACAGACCTTTCACGGAGGACGGCAGACCGCTCGTTCCCACCTACTCGAACGAACTGCTCTTCAAGTTCTGTGACATAATAGAGAAACACGGAATCAAGGGTAAATTCAGCATAGTCCCCATGCCCGGAAACAAGGGGGATATAGTAAACGGTCTTAAGGGCGTTCCGGCAGAAGATCTCAATGAATGGCTCAATACGGTAAAGGCGCGCGTTCTGCCTCGTTTTACTCCCTGCCCCGAAATGCTGACTCACAGCAACGCTGTAGACCTCGCTACCGGAGCATCCCTCAATATGAACGAGGAGAGCTTTGCAAGCACGCAAACGGTAGAAACACTTACCCCATACATAAAGAAGGCTCTTACCCTTCATAAAGAAGCAGGTATACATTCTATAGGGGTAACCTCTCCGTGGAACTTTGGTGCTGACAACGAGGAGGTGTACAAAGCCTCTGTGTCAAAAGCGGTCTATGAGGTTACCGGATCAAAGGTAGCATGGTATTTTCTCCACGTTATCACAAAAGAAAAGAACGTCAAGCCGTGGATAGCTCTTGAGGAAGACGGAAGAACGCTTGTCACGATCCCCTCAACCACACGCGACGCTATATGGGAAACGATAAGCTCAACAGATACGAGCGATGAGTACGTATCCCGCGTTGCCGATAGCCTTATTACAGAGGACGGCAAGGAGGGATATATCATCCGCAGTATCGAAAACGGGAATCATGTCGTCTTCCATACCCACTGGCAAAGCCTTATGTCAAACGGCCTCGGAACCGGATTGCGCGTTCTCGACGAGGTGTGCCGCAGAATAAACAAAAACCTCGGAGACAAGGTCACCTGGATGTCGTTTGAAGAGATCGTAGATCTCGTTATGGCAAACAAGGACGATTACAGGAATGCGCTCGTTTGAAAGGTGCAGACTATAATCGAAATCAAGCCGTGTTTCTCACGATATGCACAAAAGAGAGAAAGTGTATCCTCTCGCACATTGTAGGGACCGGCGTCCTCGACGGTCCGCAAATCGAATTGACAAAATACGGACAAATCGCTGATAAATACATCAATCAATTGAACGATTTTTACGACGACCTATCTGTCGAAAGTTACGTAATTATGCCAAACCATATTCATATTATGCTATGGGTAAAAGGTGCGGAAAACGGACCGTCGAGGACGCCGGTCCCTACAGTACAGAATTCCATTCCGTCACGGTTCGTGTCCACTTTCAAAAGATTTTGCAACAAAGATTATGGAACAAATATATGGCAATATCGCTCCAATGATCATATCATTCGCAACCGTCAAGATTACGAGGAGCATTTGCGATATATTTATGAAAATCCCATTCGATGGCTCTATGATGAACTGTACACAGAAAAATAGTGGCATTGGCTTTGCCCTGTGCCTTTGTAATACAAAGGCGAAACCGGCGATAAAACAAGAATATATAAAATACGGATAGGAGAGAAGAAACAACTATGTTACTAACAAATTATGATTTTTACGACATCTATTGGTCTATTGTTTTGATGCGATCAAACGGTTTGGAATATGACCATGCCGTATCAAAAGCAATCAAAGATGTGATTGATACCAAGCAAAAAGATAACGTAGTTGAGATGAATACTATACGTAATATTTTGTCCGATGTCAATGAGCTAAAAGAATATGAAGAGTGGCAATGGATATATACTAAAAATGTTTATACATATGGTGTCAAAGTCATAAAAGATGATTGTGCATATCAAATCCTTTCAGATATGTTTGAAGAGCTATTAAGTTGCTTGAAAGAATCCAATGAAAGTAGAAGCTACGATTTAAAAGACGCCCTGCATAATATACCCGTTATTCTTGCTGAAGGAGATAAACATAGTAAAAAACGAATTGCTCGTGAAATATCCTTTTACCGAAGCAAATGGAACAAACACTTTTTGAAAAGTTTGATAAAATAGTTTGCCCCGTAAATATTGCGAAAACCCCGACAGATCTTGAAAATCTGTCGGGGTTAATTGTTTGTTTTCTGCGAATCTATATCGATGCGTATCTGCTCTACGGCAGGTGCACCAAGGATAGTTCTCTTTTGTTTTAGTTTTCGTACCAGAATTTTTTATCAAGGCTTCTCAGCTGTAGTGCCTCGGCAACGTGAAGTGTCTTCACCTTATCCGATCTGTCCATATCGGCTATAGTTCTCGAAAGACGTACCATGCGGTCAAAGCCTCTTGCCGAAAGGCCCATTTTTTCGTAAGCATTCTTCATAAACTTGGTAGCCGCCTCATCCATATCCGCAAACGCAAGTGCCTGCTCGTTTGTAAGCTCTGTAACCGAGCCGTATTCTCCGTCAGAGACCTTTTTTATTCTCGCGTTTGAAAACGCTATCGCTTCAAGCACTCTTTCCCGTATAACCGCGCTGCTCTCCTCCGCCGAGGTGGGAGCGGTGAGCTGGTCTGCCGTAAGTGGCTCCATCTCCACCTGTATCTCGAATCTGTCGAGCATGGGTCCGCTTATCTTTGATATGTATTTTCGCACGTCTCCCTTTTTACAGCTGCACTTTCCCGAGGGGTGACCGAAATATCCGCACTTACACGGATTCATCGCCGCTATCAGCATAAACGAGCACGGATAGGTGGCCTTTGCGGTAGCTCTCGTTATAGTTATCTGCCCGTCCTCTATCGGCTGACGGAGAGATTCTATTACGTTTGTCGGAAATTCGGGAAATTCATCGAGAAAAAGTATCCCGTGGTTTGCAAGTGATATCTCTCCCGGCTTCGGAACCGAACCGCCTCCGACGAGACTGATCGGGCTCATCGTATGGTGAGGAGATCTGAAAGGTCTTCCCGTGATAAGCTGCTTGTCCTTCGGAAGCATGGCGGATATTGAGTATATCTTTGTAGTCTCTATAGCCTCGTTAAAGGTCATGGGAGGCATTATAGACGGCATACGCTTTGCGAGCATGGATTTTCCGGTTCCGGGCGCTCCGATAAGGAGAACGTTGTGACGGCCGACAGCGGCGATCTCAAGAGCTCTTTTGGCCTTTGCCTGACCCTTCACCTCGCAAAAATCACGGAAATCACTGTAGTTGTTTTGGTCAAAGAGGCTCATATCATATTTCATAGGCTCAATAAGCTCTGTTCCGTTAAGATGGCGCACAAGTGAACGAACGTTATCTACGGGATACACGTTGATCCCCGGAACAACGCACACCTCTTCGGCATTTCTCACAGGAACGTAAAGCTCTGTCATTCCGGCATCCTTTGCCGCACAGCACATACAAAGGCTTCCGTTGACCGGCTTCAGCTCTCCGGAAAGAGAAAGCTCGCCTATAAAACACTTCTTTGAAAGGTCGGTTCCCTTTTTTATCACTCCGCTGCAAACGAGTATAGACAAAAGCAATGAAACGTCAAATGCAGATCCCTCTTTTTTTACGTCGGCCGGAGCGAGATTTATTGTTATCGCCAGATCCCGAAGGGTAAATCCGCTGTTTGACATAGCGGTCCTTACACGTTCCTTTGCCTCCTTAACGGCCGCATCCGGAAGACCTACAAGGTCAAAATGAGGAAGTCTTTCATCGGCATTGCACTCTACCGTTATAATATATCCGTCTATTCCGCTCGTAGCGGCACTGTAAACAGTCGATAACATATCCCTGTCGCTCCTATCAGATCATATCTTAATAAACGTCCGCATAAAGCACAGACAGTACACTCTTTATACACTCGGAGGTATATCCGTTGCGTGAAAGATATGTGTACATCGCGCTTCTCTCTTTAGGGTCAAACGGGTCGCAAAGTCCTTTTTTCAATGCAAGTGAACGGCAGTTTGCCGTAAAATCATATCCGTCAAGCTTTTGCATTCCTTTTTCTATAAGCCTTGTCGGGAACCCCTTTGATATAAGTCTGCTTTTTATCTTCAGCGGACCGTATTTTTTTTTGATGCAGCATTTGATCTCGCAAAGAAGCTGCTCCTTCTCTTTAATATATCCGTTGTCGCAAAAGTAATCTGCGGCAAGCGATGACACCTCGTCCGAAAAGTGTTTTTTTCTGAGCTTTTGGTATATCTCCTTTCTCGTAGACGGCGAGCAGGAAAGAGAACGCATCCCCGCAAGGAGCGCGCGTGAATATTCCGATTCGAAAAGCAGCGCATCGTATTCCTCACGTGTAAACTCTGTTCTTCCGCGCACAAGCTCTGCGTATCTGTCCGAAAGAAGACACAAACTCTCCTCAACGCCTCCGTCAAACGAAAGGGTAACGTAAGCACAGCTTCCGTCAGTGCTGAAGCCTACCTTGCAAAATTTTGCATATATGCTCATTCGTCGTCATCCGAGAGAAGATCGAGATCGAACTCGTCCTCGTCCTCTTCATCCGAAAGCTCCTCGTCGGGGACGATATTCGCCATATTGGCTCTTACCTTTGCCTCTATCTCGGCAAACAGGTCCTGATTTGAGAAGAGGAGCTTTCTGACGTTATCCTTACCCTGACCGAGGCGCTCACCGTTATACGAGAGCCAGGATCCGCTCTTCTGAATTATGTCAAGCTTGAGCGCAAGCTCAATAAGCTCACTCTCAATAGAAATTCCGCGTCCGTAAAGAATATCGAATTCGGCGACCTTAAATGGGGGAGCTACCTTGTTCTTTACTATCTTACACTTTACCTTATTACCGTATACCTCGCTTCCCTGCTTGAGCTGGTCAGCTTTGCGTATATCTATTCTTACAGAAGCCGCAAACTTAAGCGCACGTCCGCCTGTGGTCGTTTCGGGGTTTCCGTACATAACTCCGACCTTCTCTCGAAGCTGATTTATAAACACTACTACCGCATTGCTCTTTGCTATTACGGAAGCGAGCTTTCTCATAGCCTTTGACATAAGACGCGCCTGAACACCTACGGAGTTTGCTCCCATGTCACCGTCAAGCTCCTGTCTCGGAACGAGTGCCGCAACCGAGTCTATCACCACAACGTCGACCGCGCCCGAGCGAACGAGCGTCTCTGTTATCTCGAGAGCGTCCTCACCGCAGTCGGGCTGAGAAATGAGGAGATCGTCTATATTTACTCCGAGAGCCTTTGCATACGAGGGGTCGAGTGCGTGCTCAGCGTCGATAAACGCGGCAATTCCGCCCTCCTTCTGAACCTCGGCAATTATGTGGAGGGCCACAGTTGTTTTACCCGAGGACTCAGGGCCGAATATCTCGGTTATTCTTCCTCTCGGAACACCGCCTATACCGAGTGCCGCATCGAGAAGGAGAGAACCGGTATGTACCGCCTGTACCTCCATGTTAGCGTTATCGCTGAGGCGCATGATCGCGCCCTTTCCATAGTTTCTTTCTATATTGCCCATAGCCGTGTTGAGAGCCTTGAGCTTTTCTTCCTTACTGGTTGCTACCGTTACCGTGGGCTTTTTTGCCGCTGCTTTTGCCATTTTTTCTTCCTCCGAATCGGTTATATATTGAGCGCATCCGCTGCGCCTCTCTTTCTTTACGTTTATATTATACCACCAAATATATGATTTGTCAAGGGGTTTTTTAAATTATTTTTTCTTTTTTCGGAAAAATATTTTTATTGGTTGTCTTTTCGCTCATTTGTTAATAAAAAATTATTTCCCGTTTTGCGCAATAAGATTATTATTGGATCTTCTTTCTGGTACAAATATACATTTGACAAAACGCGATTTTTATGATATAATATCCGCATACGGCAAGCCCGGCACAAAGCGGATCCGTTTACTTTGTTTTTTAAATTTTATTGCCGCTTTTCCGTATTTTATCGAAAGGAGACTTTCATTGTGAAAGTCGAGGTGTTTTTTATGAGAAAATTTTTTCTTACGTTTGTCTCTGCCCTTCTCGCTCTGAATATTTTTGCTGTGAGCACGTCTGCAAGCAGCGTAAAATATTCAACGCCGTCTCAGGCGTATAAGGGAACGGTATATTATAATTCACTTCTTTCGGTTGACCTTACGGGTGACGAAAGAAACGACGTTATCGCTGTCGCACTCTCTCAGCTTTACTATGCAGAAGGAAATTCGGAAAAGGAATTTCACGGACTGAATGCGTCGGGAGACGGAAACTTCACAGAGTACTGTTACAATTACGGTGCGCTGGATCAGGACGGAAACGGAACGAGAGAATTCGGCTACCCATGGTGCGCGGCATTTGTAAGCTTCTGCCTACGCCGTGCCGAAATATCGAAATCGGTAGCTCCCTCACACGTTAACTGTACAAGCTGGCTTAATATATTCAAGCAGAAATCATCGAATTATAAGTATTACGCAAGAGGAAGCTATACTCCAATAAAGGGAGATATCATATTCTTCAAGTCGGAAAGCACTTCAAGAGCCTCTGACCACGTTGGTCTTGTAATAGGACTTGCAAACGGTTACGTGTACACGGTCGAAGGAAACACGTCGGGCGGTGTATACATAAAATCCTACTCTCTCAGCAACACTTATATCGTAGGCTACGCAGTCCCCAACTATAAGAGTGAGATAAATAATTCCGCCCTTTCAGGCAACTACGTCGTAACCGCAAGAGATTCTCTGAATATGCGTGAGGGGGCTTCTACCTCTTACAAGGTAATTACCGTACTGAAAAGAGACACCGCATTAGAGGTGATCTCATTCTCCGGCTCATGGGCAAAGGTAAAGGCAAACGGTACCGAGGGTTGGGTATCTACGGCATATATCGCTCCGATAGAATGCACTCAGATCGAGCTCACGGTAAACAAGGGCCTCAAAGAAGAATACACGGTATACGCGGGCTATAATTGCAGTGTGAATCTTGCGCCCGAAAGTAAAAGTGGCTACGAATTCGAGGGCTTTTCGTACAACGACAGTCTGACGGACGGAAAGGGGCTCACCTTCACGGGAGATGCCGCACTTATTCCCGTATTCAAAGAGATAGCGGATACCACTACCGAAAAGACGGATGATACTACTCCTCTGCCCCATGAAACGTCCGACTCCCCGTTAGGCAGCGCAGCTCTCTCCTCAGACACCACAGGCTCCCCCGACGCTGCTGACAGCGGATGCGCCTCCATGATCTATCCGGGAAGTGCATTTATAACAGCTCTTGTTCCGTTCATTGTGAGAGCAAAGAAGAAAAAGGAATAAAGCTTTAAGGGTGCCGTCCAAAATGCAAATTTGAGACGGCACTTTTTTTCAACAATTATATTGACAAAGGCAGACCCGTATGATATAATAAACGCATAGATGTCCTCCCCTGATCTAAACGCGGATAATATTGTGAAGGAGAATATTATGAAAAAGAATCTATCAATTATCTCTTTCTTCCTGCTTGTATGTGTTCTTATCACCTCTTGTGCCGGAAGCGGTGATCCAGTTACCGCACCAAGCGACGGCACGTCGGAAGAAGTCCCCGATACTACCGCAACGCTTGCCATAGCAACAGACGCAGTAACAACTGCTCCTATAAAAGAGGTAAAGCGTCTTCCTACTCCATACGTTGATATAGAATTCACCGAGGACGGAGGAATGCACGATGCTATGGACCATGTTTCCTGTAAGCTTGATGACACGAAAAAGGGCAAGGTCGTAAACGAAAACGTTATCATTGACAATAAGGAATATAAGATCCCCCATCTTTACATAACCGAAAAAGGCGGCGTGGGTAGACTCATATACAAGGATCTTGCCACGCGTGCGGATATAACCGAGCTTTATTCCGCAGGTATCACACTTGAGGCTATGGTACAAAATCACAACAAGTTCGTATCATCGTCATCCGAGCAGATAATAGCGGGCACCTGTCAGAGCGGAGGCTACAACCTCTCTGCCTACAAGGGCGCTTACACCTTCTCGGTATACACGGGCGGTGCGTACAGATCAGCACATAACCCGGGAGGTGTTGACAATACCTGCATGACTCACCTTATAGGCGTTTACGATCCCGTAGCAAAAACATCCACACTTTACGTCAACGGTGCAAAGGTGGCGTCTGTTCCCGCGACCGGAAATATCGGATTTGCCAGCGGCGATCTTTGGAAGCAGATAATACTCGGTGGAGACATAGCCGCAAACTTTGCTGCAAACATCTTTTCATACAATTTCAGACTTGCAGACTATAAGATATATCCCTCTGCTTTGAGTGAGGACGAGGCACATACCGCATACGAGCAGATGAGAGTAAAGTTAACCGACTCCTCCTTCGACTACACTCTCGAATATTATACTCCGGGCGGTGACAGTTCGGATCAAGGTGATAGGCTCTTCTCCTCGCTCAAAGACAGCTACGCCGATGTATACGAGCCGAAGACGTCTCTTGTAAACTCTCCTTCCGTCATCGGATATGCAAGAAAGGATACACTTTCGGGTATGGCATCGGCAGGATCACGCCCCGCAACGCTGATATTCACGGTAAAAGCAACAGACGGAAAGCTCTTTGCCTATGAAAAGGACGGAAAGGAAATATCCTCTCTTTACGACGCAATAAAGGCTCTGGGCGGAAAGATAATACCCGCATTTGCAATAGAGGACGCAAGCATATCAAAGCAACTTTGCGAGTTTATAAACTACAACCGCATAGGAGACTGCTTTGTTATATCTTCAAACGCAGATATTCTTAAAGAAGTATGCAAGACAACGCGCTCCGCACGTCCGGTGCTCGATATGTCCGGCGTATCCGGAGTAACTGTCAAGGATATACGTCTGAAGGTTTCTGCGGCTCAAGCTAAAAACGTAATACTCACCTCATCTCAGGTAAACACAGAACAGATATCCGCTCTCAGAGTAACCTCGCATACGGTATTCCTAATAACTGATGACGGGAAGGCAAACGCTCACGACTCTATATTCAAGGGAGCAATGGCGATCATCACGGAAAACACGGAAGAAGCTATCGGGATCATAGAGAGCTTTGACATTAAGACTATCTGTATTCCTACCTTCCTTGTCGCACACAGAGGAGATATGCAGAATTGCCCCGAAAATACGCTTCCCTCCTTCATTTCTGCGGCAAAATCGGGAGCACCTGCACTTGAGCTTGACGTCTATCTTACAAAAGACGGACACCTGGCCATAAATCATGATGCGAAAACCACCTACTGGGATAAAAAGCTCACATGCACAGAGAGTACACGCGATCAGCTCAAGGCACTTAAGTCCACGTCTGCCAAAGCAACCGCAGATGATACCTTCACATTTCTTGACGAGGTATTCGACTACTTCTCAAAGAATTACACTGACACGGTCATCCACGTTGAGATCAAGGACAAGCGGAATGCAGTGGTCGACAAGGTAGTCGAGCTTGCAAAGGCTACAGACATGCTCGACCGTATACTTGTGATAGGAAGTAGCCACGATATAGCAAAATACGCCTCGGACACTTACGGAGTTGCGGTACAAATGACCCGCTCCTACATATATGACAAAAATGATATAAAGGCCACTCTCGCATATGCGTGCGAAGAGGTAGTAAACCTGAACAGCTCTTACTATACCGTATGGGCAGACAGCTTTGATAAGCTAAACACCGCTCTCCGCCACAGAGGAATAAAATACTGCACGTGGACCACCACGACCGCTTCGGCAACAGACAGTGACTTTGCGCGCGAGTACGTAGAGTTCACCTCCAACACACCGCACAGATGCGACTCCTATGCTATGTATCTCAAGGCAACGGCAGACCGGAACGGAACAGTAAAGGTAACACGCATAAATTATGACGGAAGCGAGGTGGACGTCACCTCGAGCGCAAGGCTCATATGCATCTCGGGTAATGTAAGCATAAGCAACGGCATAATAAGCGGAAGCGGAGAATTTGCGTTTTCATATCAAACCTCTATAGGAAATTACGTATACGAGCTCTGCTCGCTTTCACTCACAAAATAAGCACTCCTTACGGCTTACGTTATTTTTACGGAAGCCGTATTTTTATGTAATATTACGCCGCATAACCAAATACGATTTAGTATATGTTAAAAGTAAAAATCAAATTTACACAGCCATCACATTTCAATCACTCCGAATTAACAAAAAAAATGTATACTATAATATACTGATATTAAGATGGACGGATATTTCCGCAAAACGATAATCTTACACTAAAAAGGAGCATACAGAATGAAAAACACTGCGGGCAAACGCCCGATGAGGGACAGGTTCATTTCTTTCATGGCAGGAAGGAACGGCCCCGACGCGCTTGGCAACTTTTGTATCTATCTCGGTCTTGCGCTCACAATATTAAATTTCTTTATCCACAGCCTTATCCTCTCTCTGCTCAGCACCGCATCTATATACTATTCGTTTTTCAGAATGATGTCGAGAAGTATATACAAAAGGCAGGCTGAAAATGCAAGGTTTCTTAAGATCCAAAAAAAAGCATCCTCTCCTTTTGTCCTCATGAAGGCAAAATTCAGAGACAGAAAAACTCACGTCTACAGAAAATGTCCGTACTGCAAAAACGTCCTCCGCCTTCCGAAGAGGATAGGAGAGCATACTGCGGTATGTCCTTGCTGCAGGACCAGGTTTGACGTAACGATAAAATAACAAAACCACCGAAAGGAATAAAAATGCTCAGACTTAAAAACATAACGAAGGATTACTGCTCCTCCTCCGAAACGGTAAACGCACTCAGAGGGATCGACCTCTCGTTCAGAAAGAACGAGTTCGTATCCGTGCTCGGACCTTCCGGATGCGGAAAGACTACCTTGCTCAATATCATCGGAGGTCTTGACAAATATACAAGCGGAGATCTGATAATAAACGGAAAAAGCACAAAGCAATATAAGGACAGAGACTGGGACGTATACAGAAATCACCGCATAGGTTTCATTTTTCAAAGCTATAACCTTATTCCCCACCAGACAGTCCTCGGAAACGTAGAGCTTGCTCTTACCATTTCGGGAATCTCAAAGGAGGAGCGTGTGCGCCGCGCAAAGGAGGCTCTTGACAGGGTTGGTCTTAAAGATAAGTACAACAAGAGACCGAACCAGCTCTCGGGAGGTCAATGTCAGCGTGTGGCGATCGCGCGAGCACTTGTAAACGACCCCGAAATTCTTCTTGCAGACGAGCCTACCGGTGCACTTGACACCGTAACCTCGGTTCAGATAATGGAGCTTATCAAGGAGATATCCTCCGAGCGGCTCGTTATTATGGTAACTCATAACCCCGAGCTTGCCGAAAAGTATTCCTCGAGAATAGTGCGCCTGCTCGACGGCAGGGTCACAGAGGATACCGACCCCTTCTCCGAAGCTGACGAGATAGCCGAATGCGAGAGATACGCCGCAGAAGAGCACGAACGCGAAACAAGCGAAAACGCTGCGCTTTCCCCGAAAGAGATAAAGCAGAAAAAGAAGCGCAAAAAAGAAAATGCAAGGATGTCCTTCTTCACGGCTTTCAGACTCTCCACAAAAAATCTGATATCGAAAAAGGCAAGAACGATGCTTGTGGGAGTCGCAGGCTCTATAGGCATCACCGGAATAGCGGTAGTTCTGGCTCTTTCAAGCGGAATACGCGGATACGTAGCATCAATGCAGGACGATATGCTATCGGGCAGTCCGATAACAATAACCGAAAAAACCTACGATCTCTCCGCACTTACCGGTATGATGCCGGAGGCAGAGCTTGATAAGCTTATCAAAGAGGACGGAAAGGTCTATATCAACGGACTGATAAAGAGAATCGCAAAGACGGCAAGCACGATGGACAGCATTATGGTAAAGAACGATATAAATCAGACTTATATCGACTATCTGTCCGCTATGCCCTCGGAATACGTCTCGGAAATACTGCTCGATTACGGCATAGATATCTCATATAACATGTACACCGATTTTGCCGAAGTAAAGGGCGGTGAAACAAAGGGAACCTCCGTATCCGCAATAACGCAGATATACACGTCTATTCTCGAGCATACCGATTTTGCCGAGTATTCAAGCTATATAACAATGATAACCGAGTCGTTCATGCAGGCTCCGAAGAACGAGGAATACATACTCTCACAGTATGACGTTCTTTCAGGCAAGGTCGCGACAAAGGCTAACGAAATAATGATAGTCATAGATCCCGAAAGCATGCTCACAGACGTACTTTTGGCTCAGCTCGGATATTATTCTCAGGACGAATTTCTGAACATCGTATACGATGCTACCGACAATGAGCACTACGATGAATCTCTCTGCCGAGAGCACTTCACATACGATGAGCTCATGGGCAAGAAATTCACGTGGTATCCCAACGATACGGTGCTTACAAAGGTAGAGGATCCGATGCAGAGCATGATGACTCCATTTACCTATAATGCGAACTCAGACTCTTTCTCAAACGACGGTGCTATCGAGCTTGAGGTAGTAGGTATCCTCCGTGCGAAAGAGAGCATAAACTTCGGATGCCTTACCTCGGGAGTATATTTCACACCCGCTCTTTCGGATACCGTGGTAAGCACGAACTCCTCCTCTGAGATCGTAAAGTACATGGAGGAGAAGGAGACCGAAAGCATCTCAAGCACCCTCTATCAGCAGATGAGCACCGGTATCACCTATAAATATTCATACATGTATCTCGACGAACGCTATGAAGACGTCACCGGCTATCTCGGAAAGGGCATGAGTATGTCTATGCCCGGAATGAGCCAGGGCGGACCGTCAAACAAGATATATACCGTAACTCTCGCAGAGCTCGGAGGAAAGACTCTCCCCACATCTATATCAATATATCCCGTGAATTTCGATTCAAAGGAGCTTGTGAACAAATATCTTGACGAGTGGAACGGAGAAGGCAATCTGACCGTAAACGGCAGCACGGTATTCCGCGGTGACAGAACCGACGTAATATATACCGATACCCTTGCACTTGTCATAGATATGATCAACAATATGATCAATATCGTATCGACAGCTCTCATATCCTTCACTTCTATCTCTCTTGTGGTATCTACCGTTATGATAGGTATCATAACCTACGTTTCGGTTGTCGAAAGAGTAAAGGAGATAGGCGTAATACGCTCTCTCGGAGGAAGAAAGAAGGACGTCAGCCACCTGTTCAACGCCGAGACCTTCATTATTGGTCTGCTCGCAGGTATTATCGGCATCGCCGCAACGTACGGAATTTCGGCAATAGCGAATATAGTGATATACAAGCTTACAGAGATCCCCTCTATAGCGGCTCTCCCCGCAGAACAAGCCGTTCTTCTTATAATTCTCAGCATTTCTCTTACTCTCATCTCGGGACTTATCCCTGCGCGCTCAGCGGCAAAGAAGGATCCCGTGGTCGCGCTGAGAACAGAATAACAACCTCTTTCCGCAGATTCGGTCAAACGGGTCTGCGGTTTTTTTATGATCATAAAAAGAAAAGAGCACAAACAAACGCCTATGCTCTTCCCTTATTTTTTATTCCTGCTACCTACGAAATTTCGTTTTTCTGCCCTGTTTCCTTTTCGGCGTTAAGCCTCGGAAAACTTTTGCTTCACAGCGTCTATCTTTTGCTGCTCTGCCTTTGTCATGGGATACCATCCCTTATCCGCCATCTTTGCATAAATGGCATTCTGCATACAAAGCGTATCGTTAAATACCTTAGTAAACGTTTCGTGAACGTCCTGAGTGCTCGATTCTATCGCACCGTGCATCATAAGATCGCACGCACCCTTAGTTACGTTCAGAATATTCTCCATTATTTCTCTGTCGGTCATTTCTCTCTCCTCATTTCAAAAGACTGTAGAAGCTGTCATAGCTCTGCTTATGCTTGCTTTGAAGCGATAAAACAAAGCTCTTAAGCTCACTGTCCGTAAGCTGCTCGGCAAGAGAAGAACAAGCAGCCTTCATCTGCTTTTCGTGACCGAGAGCATCCTCAATATACATCAGCTCTTTAGGTGACATTTTGTCCTCCGTCTCACGTTTCTCTTTTGGTATCGCGATACGTTAACAGTATTTCCGAAACAAGCGATATCTATACACGCCAAAAGTTTTTTCATTTACCTTTTTGATCAGAAATTGCTTTTCTTTTTTCCAAATATTTCTTCACATCTGTTGACAAATAAGAACTTATATGATATAATATAAAAAATGACACGGAGGTTTAACTATGGAAAGATCAAAAAAGCCTGTAAACAGATCAGATCTTCGTCTCGCACTCGGCACGGCATATTACGGCTTTCTCCGCCGCATTCTCTGGGTTCGTATGAGAAAGGTGTTTGCGCGCGAAAGAAGTACGGAAGAGCTGCCGTACAGATACTTCTCTCACCGTACCATTCTGCGCAGAAAGCTCAAGGACGTTGATATGTGGATGCAGGAAAACAAGATAACAAATCTGAAGCTTGCCACAGAGAGAATAAACGGAATAGTTATACACCCGGGTGAGGTCTTCAGCTACTGGAGGCTTATCGGGAATCCCACCAAGAGAAAAGGATACCTTGACGGAATGATACTGCGAAACGGAGGCTTTACGGCGGGCACCGGCGGAGGACTCTGCCAGCTTTCAAATCTCATCTTCTGGATGACCATACATACGCCTCTCACAGTAACCGAGCGCCACAGACACGGCTACGACGTCTTTCCCGACTCCAACAGAACGCAACCGTTTGCAAGCGGAGCTACCTGCTCGTATCCTCATGTAGATCTTATGATAAGAAACGACACGGATGACGACTATCAGCTTATCGTAAACGTAGGAGACGAATATCTCGAAGGTGAATGGAGAGTTTCCAAAAAGCCGGTATACAGATTTGAAATAGTGGAGCGCAACCACGAGATGCGCGCCGAATACTGGGGCGGATATACGCGGCACAACGAGCTTTATCAACAGATATATGACGAAAACGACAATTTTATAGACGAAAGACTCCTTATTAAAAATTCCGCGATAATGATGTATCCTCCATTCCTTTCGGAGACAGAAAAATAATATAAAAACGGGCTGCCTCAAATAAAAACTTGAAGCAGCCCTGATCTTATTTTGCATCTATCATTGATGAAAGCCTCTTTGCGGCATTCATCAGCCTTTCAAGATACCGTCCGGTCGGATACGGGATACAGACCTATCTCTCCCCTTGGTATGAGCTTATGCTCGTTTTGAATTTTTCTTACACACTTCCGCAAGCGGACATACAGAGCACTTAGGATTTCTCGCGTTGCAGTATTCCCTACCGAACAGAACTATTCTGTGGCAAAAGTCCGATTGCTTGTCCCTCGCTATAAGCTTATCCATAATAAGCTCTACCTTGTGAGGATCCTTAAGCGTCTCCTCGTACATGCCGAGCCTTCCGCATATTCTTATGCAGTGTGTATCCGCAACTATTCCTCCCTTGCCATAGATATCTCCAAGCAGGAGATTGGCGATTTTTCTGCCTACGCCGGGGAATTCAAGGAGGGTGTCCATCTCATCGGGAAGAACGCCTTCGTGCTCGGTAACGAGTTTTTTCATGCTCTGCTTTATGCTTTCCGCCTTTGTGTGGTAAAGACCGCACGGACGAACGATCCTTTCAATATCCTCTACAGGTGCGTCGGCAAGGCTCTCCGGGGTGGGAAAGACGGAAAAGAGCTCCTCGCATACTATATTCACTCTTTCGTCGGTGCACTGAGCGGAAAGCCTTCCCATAACGAGAAGCTTCCACGCCTCGCCCTCATATTTAAGCGCGCACTCGGCAGACGGATATACTCTCTCGAGTATTTCCGCCGCGAGAGTTATTCTTTGCTTCTTTGTCATTATACAAGCTTAACTGTCTGTCCCGCAGGAATCTTCACTACGTTTCCGTTCACCCAGAACCACACGTCTGTTGCCGTCGGATTATACGCCATATCGAGAGACTGAGAAAGTCTTACCGCACGGAGAGCGTTAACGTAATCAACTATCTCTATATTGGTAGCATACCATACGAAATCCTTGCCCGAAACCTTCTCGCAGAAGTTCTCGATTATCTCCCAGTTGTCGTTATCGTTGAACTCATAGCTGTGTCCCCATACGTAGAATACGTCGAGGTCCTTCCATCTTGAACCGTCGCTCGCAAGGAATCTGTCGGCAAGCTCGGAAATATTATCCTTGTGGTGGCACGTGGGATGCCAGATGAGAAAGTCTTCGGGGAGCATAAAGCCGAGCGTCTTACGTGTAGTTCTCGAATATTCCATACCCGCCATTCTGAGAACGTCCGCAACTCTCTCGTTGAATTTACCGTAAGGATACGACATACCTCTTACGATATATCCGCACGCCTTCTCAAGAGCGTCCTTATCCAGACGCATCTCCTCCATTACGCTTCTCTCGGGAATGTAAGGAGCCTGAGGATGCGTGTACATATGGCAGGATACCTCGTGGCCCTTATAAAGCTCGGGTATCTCCTCCGCAGTAACAAACTTATCAAGTCCGAGCTTTGACGCATTAAGGTGGAAGGTTCCCTTGATACCGTATTTGTTGAATATTTCAACAAGGCGTCTGTCGTATATTCTTCCGTCATCATAGCTCATGGTAAGGCATTTGAATTTTCCGCCGGGGAATGTAAATTTAACGTTATTCATTTCAAGTTCCTTTCAAAGATCATTAAAAAGATTAAAAACAGCCCCACCGAAAGAAATCCTTCAGTGGGGCTTTCTAAGCTTATCCATTGAAGATCAATGGACTATGTACTTGCTGTATTGTATAAGCAATTATACGCTTATCAGTGAGCTATGCACATCTCTGTTTCCTTGTCGAAGAAGTGAAGTCTGGTAGCATCGAGAGCGAGCTTAACAGTCTTGCCTGCTGTGGACTTGGATCTGGGAGATACTCTTGCGATAAGCTTTGTGTTGTCAACCTCATATTCGCTGTTACCAACTACGAGGTAGAGGTAAATTTCAGCACCCATAAGCTCTGTTACGTCAACGTAAGCTTCAAATGTGCAGCCCTCGTACTTAGCGAACTCGGACTCTTCGTCACGGATACATTCGGGACGGAGACCTGCAACGATCTCTTTGTCAACGTACTCAAGGAGAGCCGGATACTCGTCGAGCTTTTCCTTAGGAAGCTTGATGGAGTATGTCTGGAAGTTGAAGTATACGTCATCACCCTTCTTTGTGAGGTTACCGTCGATGAAGTTCATCTGAGGTGTACCGATAAATCCTGCAACGAACTTGTTGGTAGGATAGTCGTAAAGGTTCTGAGGTGTATCAACCTGCTGGATAAGACCGTCCTTCATAACAACGATTCTGGTAGCCATTGTCATAGCCTCTACCTGGTCGTGTGTAACGTAGATGAAGGTTGTCTGAACTCTGTCATGAAGCTTTGTAAGCTCTGTTCTCATGGCAGCACGAAGCTTAGCGTCGAGGTTGGAAAGAGGCTCGTCGAGAAGGAATACCTTGGGGTTACGAACGATAGCACGTCCGAGCGCAACTCTCTGCTTCTGACCACCGGAGAGAGCCTTCGGCTTTCTTTCGAGAAGGTGAGCGATATCGAGGACCTTAGCAGCCTCTTCAACTCTTCTCTTGATCTCTTCCTTCGGTGTCTTAGCGAGCTTAAGACCGAATGCCATGTTTTCATATACTGTCATGTGAGGATAAAGAGCGTAGTTCTGGAAAACCATCGCGATCTTTCTGTCCTTAGGAGCTACGTCGTTAACGAGCTGGTCGCCTATGAAAAGTTCGCCTTCTGTGATCTCTTCAAGACCTGCGATCATACGGAGTGTTGTGGACTTACCGCAACCGGAAGGTCCTACGAGGATAAGGAACTCCTTGTCTCTTATCTCAAGGTTAAAGTCGGAAACGGCTGTAACGCCTCCGGGATATTTCTTATAAATGTGCTTCAATGACAAGCTTGCCATTACTTTTTCCTCCTGATATTATTCGGTTTTTTATATATGGCGCAATTGACGCTCATAATTTAACGTATATATTATATCAAATTTTCGGTCGATTGTAAAGTGTTTTATACTCCAAAATTGAAAGCATTTCTTTGTGCAATATCCACAATCAACAGGTAACTTTTTATGAACGCGCACTTGTAGGGGTATCAGGATATTTTAATATATTAAAAATCAGCCGTTTTCAACGCCCTTCATGGAAAGAGAAATTCTCTTTTTTGCAAGGTCTACGCCTATAACGCGCACCTTTACGACGTCACCTACGTTAAGAACGTCGGACGGGTGCTTTACGTATTTATCCGATATCTGCGAGATGTGGACAAGACCGTCCTGATGCACTCCGATATCGACGAAGGCACCGAAATCTATAACGTTTCTTACAGTACCGTTAAGTACCATATCCGGCTTCAGATCCTCCATGGAGAGCACGTCGTCTCTGAGTATCGGAGCGGGAGCCGAATCACGTATATCGCGTCCCGGTTTTTCAAGCTCGTTTATAATATCCTCAAGAGTGGGTTCTCCTACGCCGAGTGTCTCTGCCACGCTCTTCATGCCCTTTTTATTCACCTTGAACTTGAGACCCGCTATACCGCCGTTCTTTACGTCCTCGTCACCGAAGCCAAACATCGAAAGCAATTTTTCGGCAACCTCATATGACTCGGGATGAACTCCCGTATTGTCGAGAGCCTTATTTGAGTCTACCACGCGGAGGAAGCCCGCGCACTGCTGGAACGCCTTAGGTCCTATCTTCGGAACCTTAAGTATCTCGTCACGGCTCTTGAACTCCCCGTTCTCCTCACGGTACTTTACTATATTTTTAGCGGCGGTCGCACTTATTCCCGATATATAGGAAAGGAGAGAATAGGATGCGGTGTTAAGATCTACACCTACAGAGTTAACGCAGTCCTCAACAACGCCCTCGAGCGCCTGACCGAGTCTTGCCTGCTTCATATCGTGCTGATACTGACCTACTCCTATAGATTTCGGATCTATCTTTACGAGCTCTGCGAGAGGGTCCTGAAGTCTTCTTGCGATAGACACCGCGCTCCTTTCGGTAACGTCAAAGTCCGGAAACTCCTCCGCGCCGAGCTTTGAAGCCGAATATACAGAAGCTCCCGCCTCATTTACCATTACGTATTTTACGTCTCTGTCTATTTCACGGAGAACTCCTGCTATAAACAGCTCGCTTTCTTTTGAAGCGGTTCCGTTACCTATGGCAACAACGTCTATATTGTAATCGGCGATAAGCTTTTTTACCACCTTTGAGCTTTCGGCTATTCTTTCCTGAGGCTTTGTGGGATATATAACGGCGGTTCTGAGGACCTTACCCGTTTTATCCACAACACCGAGCTTACATCCGGTTCTGTAACCGGGGTCGTATCCGAGGACAGTCTTTCCCTTGAGAGGTGCCTGCATGAGAAGATTCTTCAGATTCACCGAGAACAGCTTTATCGCATCCTCACCCGCACTGTCGGTGAGGTCGTTTCTTATCTCACGCTCAATGCTCGGTGCAATAAGTCTGTCATATGAATCGTCGGCAGCCTTTACTATGTATTCCTTTGCGGGAGAGGCGTCGTTTTCTATTACCTCGGAATAGAGCATTCCTATAATGAGCTCTCTGTCCACCTCGATGCTTACCTTGAGGAAGTCTTCCTTCTCTCCGCGGTTTACCGCAAGGACTCTGTGTCCGGGCATCTTGGCGAGCGACTCCTTATAGTCGTAGTACTGCTCGTAAACCGAGCTTTCTTCCTTCTGACCTACAGAAACGAGCATTCCTGCCGCAACCGTCTTTTCCCTTATGAGCTTTCTGTAGCTTGCGTTGTCAGATATACTCTCGGCAATTATGTCGAGTGCACCGGTGAGAGCCTCCTCCGCGCTTGCTACCTCCTTTTCCTCGCTGACAAATCCGAGCGCAGCCTCTTCTATAGAGGGCTCATAGGAATCGCTCTGAGCAAGGATGAGCTCTGCCAAAGGCTCAAGTCCCTTTTCCTTTGCAACAGACGCTCTCGTCTTTCTGTGTGGTCTGTAGGGGCGGTATATATCGTCAAGCTCTGTAAGAGTGCTTGCATTCGCAACGGCAAGCCTTATCTCATCGGTAAGCTTTCCCTGCGCATCTATAAGTGCTATGATCTCTTCTCTGCGTTTTTCCATATTGCGGAGATACTCGAGTCTGTCATTAAGATCTCTCAGAACGATATCGTCAAGGCTTCCGGTAACCTCTTTTCTGTAACGCGCAATAAATGGGATCGTATTTCCCTCGTCAATGAGCTCTACCGTCTTCTCCACACGGGAGAGAGGTATGGAAAATTCTTTTGCAAGTGTTTCAAGTACAGTCATTTCTGCCTCCTGCTGTATACTTTTATATTGTTGTGTTATCTGTGGTCTGTTATTTCTTTTTCTTCCGCTTCGGTAAGGTATCTCCATTCACCGACACCGATGCCGTCAAGCGTAAGGCTTGCATACCTTATTCTTGAAAGAGAGGTGATGCTGTTATGCACAGCCTGCATCATTCTCTTTATCTGATGGTATTTTCCTTCTCTGAGAATAATGTGTCCCTCCTTCTCCCCGGTCAGAATGACCCGGCAAGGCATGGTGCGGTATCCGTCGTCAAGCTCAACTCCGCTCTCGAGTATAGCCGCGTCATCCTTTGAAAGAGGGAATTTAACCGTGAAAGCATATTCCTTTTCAACGTGATGCTTAGGTGAGGTAAGTCTGTGCGCGCTCTCACCGTCGTTTGTAAGGAGCAGAAGACCGCTCGTATTCTTATCGAGACGCCCCGCAGGGAAAAGTCCTATCTTCTGCAAGTTTTCCGGAAGCAATGCAAGAGCGGGAACGTCGGTCTTTGACTCGGTCACCGAAACGTATCCGCAGGGCTTGTTCATAATTATATAAGTGTATTTCTTATATACTATTCTTTCGCCCATAAAAACGATCTCGTCATTATCCGGATCTATATGTACGTCCGCCTTCTTTACCGTGGCTCCGTTTACCGTGATCAGTCCCTTTCGCACGGCAAGGGCAGCCTCTTTACGGCTTGCCCTTCCCGTTTCGGACATGAATTTATCAAGTCTCATAATCATTCTCTTTTTCTTTTTATCTCATTCCCGACAGAACGAAAAGTATCGCCGCTCCGTCGATAACAAGTGTCATAAGGAAAGCATACATAAAATCGTAATATGCGTCCGAATGCTTTTTTGTGTTTTTCTTTTTCATATTGCTACCTCTTATCGGGTGATATACCTATCATTCCACGGTAAGAGGCAGCTTAGTATTATAAAATTATGGATGAGGATATCAACCGCGTGTATAAGGAAGGAGTCCGCCCGCCTTAAGTATATCCTTTTGTCTTTCGCTGAACGAGCAAACAAGCGATATTTTCTCACCCGACTCTGTGAGGAGCGTCGCCTTTCCGCTTTCCATGGCCTCAAAGACGTTATCTATTCTGAGCTTTTCGCCCTGGGTGAGCTTATCGTAGTCATCGGCGTTTTCAAACGTAAAGGGAAGAATGCCCGCGTTGATAAGATTTGCAACGTGTATTCTCGCAAAGCTCTTTGCCACTACCGCACGAACTCCGAGATAGAGAGGAACGAGAGCCGCATGCTCACGGGAGGAGCCCTGACCGTAATTGCTTCCGCCCACTATGATGCTGTTTCCCGCGGCCTTCGCTCTTTCGGCAAAGCTCTCGTCGCAGACCGCAAAGCAGAACTTAGAGAGATAGGGAATATTCGATCTGTAGGGAAGTATCTTTGCGCCTGCGGGCATGATGTGGTCTGTGGTTATATTGTCTCCCACCTTTAGCGTGAGTTCAGCGCAGAGATCGTTCTTCAGAGGATGCGTCTCGGGGAACGGCTTTATATTAGGACCTCTGAGTATCTGGAGCGACTCTGCTTCCTTTTCATCTGCGGGAAGAAGTATCGCACTGTCGTTTATCTTGAATTTTTCGGGAAGCGTGATAACCGGCTCATCTCCGAGGGTTGCGGGGTCTGTAATGTATCCCGTTATCGCACTGGCAGCGGCTACCTCGGGAGATACGAGATACACCTGACCGTCCTTTGTGCCGCTTCTTCCTTCAAAATTTCTGTTGAAGGTACGGAGAGAAACTCCCGCCGAATTGGGCGAGAAGCCCATTCCGATACAAGGACCGCACGCACATTCGAGAAGCCGTGCGCCGGATGCAAGAATATCCTCGAGAGCACCGCACTCGGAAAGCATTGTAAGCACCTGTCTCGATCCCGGGGAAACAGACATACTTACGCTGTCGTCCACCGTTCTGCCCTTGAGCACTGCGGCAACCTTGAGCATGTCGGCAAGAGAAGAGTTGGTGCAAGAGCCTACGCAGACCTGATCTACTTTTATATTCTTAAGCTCGCTTATCTTCTTTATATTATCCGGACTGTGAGGGCAAGCTGCGAGAGGCTCGAGAGTATTAAGATCGATATCTATAACTCTGTCGTATACCGCATCCTCATCAGAGCAGAGAGGCGTATAATCCTCTTCTCTTCCCTGTGCCTTCAGGAATTCTCTCGTCACCTCATCAGACGGGAATATCGAGGTGGTTGCGCCGAGCTCCGTGCCCATATTTGTGATAGTTGCTCTCTGAGGAACGGTAAGGTCCTTTATTCCATCTCCTCCCCATTCTATGATAGCTCCGACGCCTCCCTTTACAGAAAGGATGCGGAGTATCTCAAGACTTATATCCTTTGCGGATACCCAGGGACGAAGCTTACCGGTAAGATTAACCTTGAACATTTTCGGCATTGTGATATAATATGCGCCTCCGCCCATTGCAACGGCAACGTCAAGTCCGCCGGCACCGAACGCAAGCATACCTATACCGCCGCCCGTAGGGGTGTGGCTGTCAGATCCTATGAGCGTCTTGCCGGGCTTACCGAATCTTTCAAGATGCACCTGATGGCAGATGCCGTTACCCGGTCTTGAAAAGCGCAATCCGTACTTTTTTGCAACAGACTGAATATATCTGTGATCGTCCGCGTTTTCAAATCCACTCTGAAGAGTATTGTGATCTATATACGCCACGCTGAGCTCTGTTCTGACTCTGGGAATGCCTATTGCCTCAAATTCAAGATACGCCATAGTTCCCGTGGCGTCCTGAGTGAGAGTCTGGTCGATCCTGAGCGATATTTCATTTCCGGGTATCATCTCACCCGAAACGAGATGTGCCTTTATTATTTTCTGAGCTATTGTAAGTCCCATTTTTATTCTCCTGAAAAATTATTAGGTTATACGTTTACATAAACAGTTTTTACACATCAAAGATCGCTGTACTTATGTATTTTCTCGCAAAGAAGTCTGTAGGTGGGGTTATCCTCCTTGCCTTCCGAAAATTCAAGTATAAGCGAATCTATCTCGTTGTCCGAGATAAAGGTCTGTCTTCCCTGCGCAAACTGCTCGTCCGTCCATTCCTTTACGTATACGACGAGAGGATCCTGCTTTGAAAGCCTCATATCTTCCTTCAAGTGGTGAACGTTGTTTATCCAGTAAGATATTCCCGCAAGGCCGCTCGTAGAGCTGATATTTACCTTTGTGGGACGGTTGAGAAGCTTTTCTGTGTTGAATATGTTATAGATCTCCTCGTTCTTGAGAAGGCCGTCCGCATGTATACCCGCTCTGGTGGCGTTGAAGTCATCGCCTACAAACGGCGTCATGGGAGGAATGTCGTAGTCCATCTCGTCTCTGAAATAGTTTGCGATCTCGGTTATTACAGTAGGATCCATTCCGTCGAGCGTTCCCTTAAGAGATGCGTATTCAAAAACCATAGCCTCAAGAGGAATATTACCCGTTCTCTCGCCTATGCCGAGGAGTGAGCAGTTTACGGCACACGCACCGTAAAGCCAAGCGCACGTAGCGTTCGGAACCGCCTTGTAGAAGTCGTTGTGTCCGTGCCACTCTATCATTTCACTGGGAACGTCAGAGTAGTGCTGAAGTCCGTAGATTATACCCGGAACACTTCTCGGAAGAGCTACCTCGGTGTAAGGAATACCGTATCCCATAGTATCGCACGCGCGGATCTTCACCGGAACCCCCGACTGCTCGGCAAGATTCTGAAGCTCGTTGACAAAAGGAACTACAAAGCCGTAAAAGTCGGCCCTCGTAACGTCCTCAAGGTGGCAACGCGGGCGGATACCCATTTCTATAGCCGCACTTACCGTCTTAAGGTAATGCTCCATTGCCTGCTTTCTGTTCATTCCGAGCTTCTTGAATATGTGATAGTCGGATGCGGATACAAGGATACCCGTCTCCTTTATTCCTATGTCCTTAACAAGCTTAAAGTCCTTTTCGGTAGCTCGTATCCACGTGGTGATCTCGGGGAACTCGTATCCGAGCTCCATACATTTATATAATGCGTCTCTGTCAGACTTACTGTATACAAAGAACTCTGTCTGTCTTATTATTCCCTTCGGGCCTCCGAGACGGTTGAGCTTCTTGTAGAGCTCTACTATCTGATAGGGCTTGTAAGGGGCTCTCGACTGCTGCCCGTCCCTGAAGGAGGTATCCGTGATCCATATTTCCTCCTGCATGTTCATAGGAACTCTTCTGTGGTTGAACGGTATCTTCGGGACCTCGTCATATGTATATACCTCTCTGTAGAGGTTGGGGTCTGCTACGTCCTGTAATGAGTATCTGTACTGCTTTTGTTCAAGCAAGTTAGATTTTTTTGATATTTCAAGCATATCATATTCTCCCTGTTTTCGTATGTTATGTTCGGATGCGTCTCTAACGCTTTGCGAATAATATTTTATATTATACTATAATAATGCCCGCTTGTCAAGGGATTTTTGTAACTTTTTTCACTTTTCAAAAGTTTATTTTTTGTAAATTGCAAATTTACATATAAAAAATTCATTTTCACGCCATTTTCATGTCAAAAATGAAATATTCAATACCGTTCGTTTCATTTTGCACAACGTTATATATTCAAAATGCGTATTGGAAGCGTCTTGTTTTTTAATTGCTTTTTTCTCTCTCCTCTTGACAAAGAATAATATTTATGATATAATAACCGTGTTATAAATTATATCTGCTAAAGAAAGGGTATATTGCTATGAGCTTTAAATTTACATACCACAAATCGCTCGAGAACCTCCACGTCGGTTGTGAGGCTCCGCGCTCCTATTTCGTTCCCTTCTCCTGTGAGAAGAAGGCGCTTGCGGGGAACCGTGCGCAGAGTGACCTTTTCCAGAGCCTTTGCGGCAACTGGGATTTCAAATTCTGCCCTTCTCCCGTATATCTCCCCGATCTTCTCTCCGACTCCTTCACGACAGAAGGTTTTGACAGCATAGAGGTTCCCCGTTCGTGGCAGTCGTATACGTCGAGAAATTACGACACCCCGAACTATACGAACAGAAACTACCCCTTCCCCGTCGATCCTCCTCACGTTCCCGACAACAACCCCTGCGCTCTCTACGTGAGAAGCCTCTATATTCCCGCAGAGAAGCTTGACGGTAAGAAGGTATATATAAACTTCGAGGGTGTAGACTCCTGCTTCTATCTCTTTGTAAACGATAAGTTCGCATGCTACAGTCAGGTAAGCCACATGACCACCGAATGCGATATCACGTCTCTCCTCTGCGAAGGTATCAACACCTTTAAGGTAGTGGTATTCAAGTGGTGCGACGGCTCCTACCTTGAGGACCAGGATAAGTTCAGATTCTCGGGTATCTTCAGAGAAGTATACCTTCTCTACAGAGAAGAGGTACACATTTCGGATATATATGCGGTTCCCATGCTTAACGGCAGCTATTCTCAGGGCGTTGTAAAGACGACTGTAAAGCTCACCGGCAAGGCTGACGTCTCCTTCAAGCTCCTTTCTCCCGCCGGCAAGGAAATGGGCAGCGGTACGGTAAGCGTTGACGGCGAGGGTGAATTCGAGCTTCTCGCGGAAAAGCCGGCTCTCTGGTCTGACGAGACTCCCTCTCTCTACACGCTCGTTATAAAGTGCGGCAACGAGGTAATAGCTCAGCACGTAGGCTTCAAGCACGTAGAGGTAAAGAACAAGGTATTCTACCTCAACGGCAAGAAGATAAAAATGAAGGGCGTCAACAGACACGACAGCCATCCTCTTCTCGGCTCGGCAACCCCGCTTGACCATATGATAAACGACGTTATGATCCTCAAGGCTCATAACGTAAATATGATAAGAACCAGTCACTACCCCAACGACCCGAGATTCCTCGACCTGTGCTCCGTATACGGACTTCTCATCTGTAACGAGACAGACCTCGAAACACACGGCATGCAGAAGAGACCCGACTGGGATCTTCTTACCGACAGCCTTGAGTGGCAGGAATCCTATATGGACAGAGTTACACGTATGTTCGAGCGCGACAAGAACAACGCCTGCGTTATCATGTGGTCGCTCGGAAACGAATCCGGCATAGGTCAAAACCAGGCCGAAATGGCTAAATACCTCCACGAAAGAATGCCCGGCTGCATAGTCCACTGCGAAGACCTCACAAGAAGACTTTATTACAATGCGGTAAATTCGGGTCTCAAGGAGGACTGGGAAAAGGTATCCGACAATTATCTTGACATTGAGAGCCGTATGTACCCCTCTCCCGAAGAGATAGTTAAAATGTATGCAAAGAATAAATATTATACAAAGCCTCTCTTCCTTTGTGAATACAGCCACGCGATGGGTAACGGCCCCGGATGTCTCAAGGAATATTGGGACGCTATCTACGCTCACGATCAGCTCTGCGGCGGATGCGTATGGGAGTTCCTCGATCACGCTGCTGCAAAGGGTGACGTTGTATACGCTCCCGAATACATGTACGGCGGCGGCTTCGGAGACAAGCCCAACGACGGCAACTTCTGTATGGACGGACTTGTATATCCCGACAGAACGCCTCACACCGGACTTCTCGAATACAAGCAGGTAATAAAGCCGTTCAGAGTTTACGACTTTGATCAGTCAAGCGGCACGTTCAGAATAAAGAACCTCAGATATTTCACAACTCTTGCCGATATGGATTTCCTCTACACAGTAGAAAAGGACGGCAAGGTAATAGCCGAGGGACGCTTCCTCGCTCCCGCTATAAAGCCCCAGACCTCGAAGAAATTCTCTGTAGACCTCGCATCTCTCAACCTTGACGGCGGAGTATGCACTCTCAATATAAAGGCAGTAAGCAACGTAAGCGCTCCCTGGGCGGCTGCGGGACACGAGATCGGATTCGAGCAGCTCGCTCTTGAAAGTGCGATAGAAACTACTCTTCTTTCCGCAAACGACGGCTCAAGATTCTTTACCGCGGAAACAGACGAAAAGATAACGGTCGCTTCGGGCGAGACGGTATATACGGTATCCAAGATAAACGGTCTTGTTACGAGCATAGTAGATAACGGACGCGAGATGCTTTCCACACCTATTACTCCTACAATATGGAGAGCTCCCACCGATAATGACAGAAAAGTCAAGTCGGAATGGTATGCAAACGGATTTGAAAGAGCTTCGGTCAAGTGCTATTCGTGTGAAATATGCGAAAAGAGCGACGGATGCGTAAAGATCCTCTCAAAGCTCTCTCTCGGCGGTCATACGGTTCCCGTTCTTCTCCATACAGACGTCGTATATACGGTATTTGCAAACGGCGGCATCGTATTCGACTTTGACGTAAAGGTAAGAGAGGGTATGCCTCATCTCCCGAGATTCGGAGTTGAATTCCTTATGCCCGAGGGAAGCGAAAGAATAGAGTACTTCGGCCGCGGACCTGTTGAAAGCTATATCGACAAGCGTCATGCATCGCATCTCGGATTCTTCAAGACCACTGCTAAGGACAATTTCGAGGATTACATCCGTCCTCAGGAAAACTCCGCTCATACAGATACCGAATTCGTATCGGTATCCAACCTCCAGGGCCACGGACTTCTCGCTCTCTCAAACGGAAGCTTCCTCTCCTTCAACGCATGCCACTTCACACCCAAGCAGCTCGAAACCACAGACTACAACTTCAAGCTGAAGCCGATGAAGGAGACCTGCGTCAACATCGACTACCGTCAGGACGGTATCGGCTCCAACTCCTGCGGACCCGTTCTCCATCCTCGCTGGCAACTCAAGGGAACAGAATTCAGCTTCACCTTCAGACTTCTCCCCTGCAACATAGATCACACAGATTGCTTTGCAGAGTCGAGAAAGAGAACAAAATAAATACCTACCCGTTTTTACTAACGGAAACACTCAAGGAGCGGGGGCTATCCCCGCTCCTTTATTTAAGCAGATCTTTTCGAAAGGAAAAAATGAATTATGAAATTACTCGGAAAAGCACACGAAAGGTCCTTTTGGGAGGACGTGCGCACGAAGGACTGCTTCGAGAAGCACAGAAAAGAGCTTTTTGCTCTTTGGGAAAAACACTGTGCAGACGGAAATATATCCTCTCTTACGTACAGTGATTTCAAGCTTTACTGGGATACGGGTGACAGAGGCGTATACGAAGCAAAATACTTTGCCAGAAGGCTTTCACTCGACTGCTCTGCTCTTCTTGCACTGATATACCCCGAGGAGGAAAAATACCTCACCCACCTTATGAACGTCATTTACGCAATATGCGACGAATACACATGGTGCCTGCCCGCGCACCAGAAAAAGCTCGAGCCGAACAACAACTCGGTAATAGACCTCTTTGCGTCAGAGACGGGATTTGCTCTCAGTGAGATATACACTATACTCGGTGACAGACTTGAGCCGCTGATAAGAAACAGGATCAAGGCGGAGATCGACAGACGAATAATAACCTCCTATCTTCAAAAAGAGCCGTACAGCTGGTGGGAGACCTCGGGATCAAACTGGAATGCCGTATGCACCGGATCTGTTGCCTGTACGGTAATGCTCATGTATCCCGAGCTTTTCGACTCGCTCAAGCCCCGATTTGACAGAGCCTTCGAATACTATCTAAGCGGCTTCAAGGATGACGGAATATGCATAGAGGGCTGCGGATACTGGCACTACGGATTCGGCTTTTTCACGGTCTACGCCGATATGGTCAGGAGCTTCACGAACCGAGAAACAAATTACTTTGAAAGAGAAAAGGTCAAAACGGTTTCGACGTTTATACAGAAGATGTTCCTATCGGGTCGCGCAAGCGTAAGCTTTGCCGACGGCGGAAGATTCCTGAGCTGTCATCTCGGTCTCGTCCACTATCTTAAAAACGAGTATCCTGAGGATATATCGGTCTTTTCTCCTGAATACTCCTATAACTATGACAGCTGCGGACGCTTCTGCCTCCAGCTTCGCTCGTTTATCTGGCTTGACGAAAAGCTTTACAGGGACTTTGACAAGAGCGCAAACACAGAGTTTTACGCTCCCGATTCACAGTGGCTTATAAAAACCACCTCCGCATACGGATTTGCCGCAAAGGGAGGGCATAACGACGAGCTTCATAATCACAATGATATAGGAAGCTTTATTTTCGCAAAAGGCGGAAAGCAGGTGCTTATGGATATCGGCGCCGGAGTTTACACAAGACAGTATTTCTCGAAGGAAAGATACACGATCCTCGAGGCGTCTTCAAGAAGCCACAGCGTGCCGATAATAGGAGACTCTCTTCAGCTCAACGGAAAGGAATACTCCGCAAAAGACACGAAATACGAAAACGGTGTCTTCTCTGCCGATATTTCGGGCGCGTACAGGTGCGAGGGACTTGAATATATCCACCGTTCATTCAGCTTTACCGACACCTCGGTCACGCTAAAAGACAGCTTCGGATACAGCGGAAGCTCGCCCATAACAGAAAGAATAGTCACTCTTATTCCTCCGTCGTTGTCCGAAGACGGAACGGTAAGTATAGAAAACGTGAATATAAAATACGATCCTTCGCTTTGCTCCTTGAAGATAAATTCAGAGAAACGCACGCAAGGAGATATTTGCTATTTTATAGACTTCACTCTTTCTGACGGTGCAAAGGAATTTACCTGCACAATAGAATAAAGTAAAACGCCCCGCTTTCGCACTGTTGCGACGCGGGGCGTTTTTTATGCCGTATCAGATCATTTTACTTTTATCCACGCTGCCATAAGATAGTTCTTATCTCCGTGGCCTGCCGAAGCATAGTCAACGAGGGTGAGCGGACGATCGGTGTTACCGAAAAGAGTGTACGCATTTCTGCATTCAAAGGGCTTTTCGCTCTCAATACACGTGATAGCGTCTTTATTTACCGTCGCTTTTTCGGGGAGAGAGATCCCCTCCGAAACGTTCGCGCATCTTTCGTCCGCGGCAAGAGTGATCGGACCTCTCATAAAGCAAACGCAGTCGTCGGTTTCGGTCTCGGGAACAAGATCTGACGGACGTATCATTTTCATCGGCATATCAAAGCTCAGCGTGACCGCGTCTCCGTCTCTCCACTCTCTTGTAATATCAAAATATCCGCTTTCGGGATAAAATTCCTCTTTCCCTACCGATATTCTTGTCTTTGAAGAAAATTCGGGAACACGCAATCTAAGAGAAAACTCGACCGGAGATGAAACTCCGACCTTTATTTTGACAAGTCCGCTTGCAGGATAATCCGTATCAATATCAAACCGTACGTCACTGCCGTTGAAGGAAGTGCACACGCTTCCCTTTCTGTAAAGATTGAAGTAAAATCCGTCGTGGGCGGGAGCAACAGACGCAAATGAAGCTATACCAAAGCCTGCCGCGGCAATAGCTACGCAGCAACCGTATTTGGCTCCGTCGGGAGTGATGCTTTTTCTTCCTCCCATTTTTCTCTTTCTCGTACCGCAGCGCATAGGGCTATAGCTGTCGACGGGAAGCGGGATCCCCCCGTTCTCCTCGGGAAATATCTCCTCGTCAGAAAGTATAGCGCCGTTAAACGCGTTATAAAGAGATATTTCAAGTGCATCCGCATATCTCACGTCACCGAACATACGAAGCATCTGCCAGCAGAACTTCATCCACGTAACCGTGACGCAGGTCTCCTGCATTATATTCTGCTCTTTATCCGGATCGAACTGAGAGGAGAGCGTTCCGTCAAAGCACTCAAAATCGCATCCGCAGCATCCGATAACAGAGGTCTCTTCAAGAAGGACTCTGTCCGCAAAGTTTTTGAGCGCGGTCCTGTTCTTTTCACTGTCCTTTATCCTCACGTACTCGGCAAGTCCCTCAAAGCAGGACATCATCTCATACGCCTTCCTCTGCGGAAGGTCTTTTATACGAGTGGCGTTTTCATAAGCAATATCGAAAATATCAGCCTTTGACGTTCCTCCGACGGAAACTATATAGTCGGCAAAATCAAGATACCTCCGAATACCCGTAATATTGTAGAGGAAAACAAACGGCTCGAGCACCGAGCAGGAATTGAGTCCGTCCCAATGGCTCGTACACGTTGCTATATTTCTTTTTCCGTCTTCCTCGCGTCCGAGCTTTTCGGTCATATAGTCGGCATGCCTCATAAGTGCGGATATTATTCTTTCGGAAAGCTCTCCGTCTCGGCATATATCGAGAAAATATATCATACCGAGCATAACGTATTTTCTTCCCCATATATCCCAGCCGTCAAATTCCTTCTCTACAGAATACGTAGAGAATCTTCCGAGAGGGTCCCGGGCTTTTAGCATATCCTCTACCGTCTGTCTGAGAACAGAATAAAGCTCCTCATCGCGCGACACACGGTAGACAAAGCAGGCTCCCCTCATAAGCTTTCCCCAGTATTCGCATCTCCAGCCTCTGTCGGAGTCGTCTATTCCGAAGCCGTCTGACGTCTGTGCGAACTGCTTTACCGTAAGGGCCCATACCTTAGTGTCCTTAAGCTGCTTTTCTGTTATGTGATCGGAAAGCCTTGCGGTAAGATCGTCAAAAGAATATCCTGCGCCGATATCCTCGTACATTACGTCATCCGCATATACCGAATATCTGTTTTTCATATCATAACCTCTGTCAGTTTAGAGTTATATATATCGTATTTGAATATTCCGCGTGAGGAGCGAGAGACATGGAGGCCTTCTTCGTGCTTATCTCCTCGTCAACTCCGTCGTAGGAAGGAAGTCCGTTCCACGGCTCTACACAAAGGTACTCGGCATTGCATCCCGCAGCCTGCCAGAAGCCGAGTATCTCACATTCGGGGAAGGAGACCTTGACGCTTCTGTCGGTATTCTTTCCGCGAAGAGTAAGCTCTCTTGCCGTATTCTTCAGGAACACTGATTTTTCATCAAAGAGCTTGTGTGTAAGCCTGAGTATTTTTCCGTCTTCAAGCGGAAAATCCGGGGTGTTTCCGGTAACGAGATAGGTAGTATCCGACATTTCGACCAGCTTCGGCTCGCACTTTTCGGAAAACTCAACGTAAGAGTCCGAGAAATCGTCTTCATCGCAAAGAGGAAGAATGAATCCGGGATGATAGCCGTGTGAGAAATAAAGCTCCTCTTCTCCTGTATTTTTGAGCGCAAAGCCGAATGCTATTCTGTTTTCTTCAAGCTTATACGACACCTTCGCCTCAAATGAGAACGGATATATTTTTCTGCTTTCTTCACTGTCTTTGAGTATGTACGTGACAAAATCCTCTCCCTTTTCGCTTATCTCCATTTTGCTTTTCCAAAGGAAGCCGTGTATACCCATATCATACGTCTTTCCCTTGTAGGTATATCTTGCGTCCTTGAGTCTTCCGCATATAGGAAAGAGCACGGGAGAGCGATCCTCCCATATTTCGGCGTTTCCCTGCCAGAGATATTCTCTGCCCGAATGCTTTATACTCATAAGCTCGGCTCCTATATCGCTTACAGAGACCTCAAGTGCTGAATTTTTAATTACGGTATTCATAACAGTTACCCTTTCTGTCTTTTATTTTTTCTTTTTTATATCGCGTTTCGTCCTTGCGAGGCTCTTCCCGCGGGAGAGGCAAGGAGCATGAATATCGGCATCACCGCCGCAGTATATACAAAATGCCACAGCTCGTATCCGATAATATATCCCAAAGGATCCGGATGACCGAAGGCTCTTATCAGCGCAAGAAACGCAGACCTCACGGCAACAGCTCCGAGACCCAGCGCAAGCTTCCTTATGAAGAATCCCTTCTTCATGCTTTTAAAGCTCATTCCGCATAATGCACAGATAAAAAGATACACTATCGGCATTACGGGAAACGGGCTTGGATGCATTATATCCGCAAACGTACCGAGGATAAGGCCGTACACTGACCCGTAATATTCGTTTGTGTACATTGCGAGAAATACGGCAACCGATACGGTAGCGTCAAAGCATATTCCGTTCACCGAAAAATAAGGAAACACCGTCGTCTGACATATCACTGTCAAAAGGATGAGAAACACCGAATATATAAGCTGAAGCGTGCCTATTCTTTTCGATTCAAGCCTTTCTCTCGCCCGCATTATTCTTTTATTTATCGCCATAGTCTGATGCCTCACTCACCGTCACTGTCTTTTTCGTAGTCAACGAGGCTGTACTCGTGAGAGACGACTATCATAAGCGCATATTCATCGTCATAGCTTCCGAGCGGCTTTACGTACGCTATTTTTGTTCTGTCGTATTCGTTGCTTGTAACACTTTCGACAGTGCCGAGCGTTATTCCGTCGGGAAGCCATTCGTTTCCGACGCTTATTATCGTATCACCCGCAACTACGTTTGCCTCCGCAGAGAGGAAGCATACCTTGAACATCCCATTCTCTGTGAGCTCTATATCCGCCTCTGTGTAGCCTCTCTCCTTGGTGCGCAGATTTGCCACACCGAAGCTGACCGTACTGTCAAACGGCGTGCATACCGTCGCCCAGTTGAGACCCACCTCGGTCACCTTTCCGAAAAGACCGTTTCCGCACAGAACTATCATTTCCTTTTCTATGCCGTGAAGACTTCCGGCGTCCACGGAATAGCGCAGCGTACCTCCGACATACGTTCTCTCACATATGTTCGCGCTGAAATACTCGCACTTTTCGAGTATCTTTTTCATCTTCATATACTCCGCGAGCCATTCGTAATCCCTCGACGCGCCCTCAAGCTCATCTACCCTGCTCATATATTCGTTAAGCAGAGCCCTTAGCTCCTCGTTCTCCGCGCGCAGCTCGTCGACCGTGGAAAAATATTTTCCGTAGCCCTCCACAGAATCGCAAACATACGCAACCGCACCTCTTACCGGAGTCAGAGCACTGTTCAAAAGATTTTTCAGAATATACGTGTTTCCGGTCGCCGCAAATATGGTAGGTATTGCGGTAAGCACTATGGCAACAGCCAGAAGCACACAGAAGAACCTTGATTTAAAAAAACTCATTTATTTTCCTTTCCTCCGGGAATCTCATCCTATCGGCTTTACTTTCTTATATTTTTGTATACTTTTTCGATCAGTGCCACACTCTTGAGTGCCTCATCGAGAGTTATGGCAGGATCCCTGTCCTCGAGAATCGCTCTCGCCATATCGTCGATGATATATCCGTGTCCGCATCTTGCATCCGGGTGCTTCACGGAAGCAAAAAGATTTCCCATGCCGTAAGCGTCGAGTATCTCCTCTTCCTCTATGCCGTCCGGATCATCCCTGAGTCTCCAGCGAACTATTTTGTCACCGTCGCATTCGATGCTTCCGCCTGTTCCGTATATTCCGACCTCTGTAGAGAGTCCGTTATATGCGCAGGTCGTGGAGACGAAGGTAGCCATACTTCCGTTCTTGAATTTTATTACAGATGCCGTGGTGTCCTCAGCCTCTATATCGTGACCGTAAACTCCGCCCGCTGAGTTTACCTCCTCGACCTCACTGCCCATAAGAGTAAGCATAAGGTCGACAGTGTGTATCGACTGATTCATGAGAGAACCTCCGCCGTCCTTGTCCCACGTTCCTCTCCATCCGCCGTTTGCGTCATAGTAGCTCTGCTTCCTGTGCCACTTTACGGCAAAGGTTCCGAGATATATGTCACCGAGCCTTCCGCTCCTTATCGCCTCGTATATCGGGTACATATTGTAGTTATATCTGTTCTGAAATACAAATCCGAGCTTCTTTCCCGCAGTCTTCGCACATTCTCCGAGATCGCTTGCTCTCTCGACCGTAATATCCGCGGGCTTTTCCACAAGGCAGTGTTTTCCCGCAGCAAGGATCTTTCTTGCATATTCAGCGTGAAGATAAGTGGGAAGGCAGACAGAAACAACGTCTATATCCTCGTTCTTTATCATTTCATCAAAATCCGGATAAACGGGAACGCCCGGATATCTCTTCAAAAAATCCTCTCTCCTCTTGGCATCAACGTCACACGCGCAGACAAGATATGCATATTCGGACGTAGTGATAGCCTCGGCGTGTGCCTTTCCTATGCCGAGTCCGAGGACGGCAAAGCCTACTTTTTTAACTCCGTCTGTGATCTTCATAGCAGATTCCCCTTAAATATCAATTTTATTTTTCAGCCCTTGCTCTTAAAAAAGCCACCCTGTCGTTTGCAGAGTAATCTTTATATACGCTGCATTCTCTTTTGCGCTCGGAAGAAAGCGCGGTTATCGCCTCTCCCTGATCGTATCCTATCTCAAAAAGAGCGTCGATACCGAGAGAGGAAGAAACGTCGGTAAGCACCCTGTAAAAGTCCATTCCGTCCTCACCCCCGCAAAGCGCGCTTCGTGGCTCGTGAAAAAGCTCCCGATCAAGAAGATCCATATCCTTTTTCGGAATATACGGAGGATTCGAGATCAGGATCCTGCACCCGGACAGTATTTTACAAAGCTTCTCGGCCTCACCGAGAACGTCACATCTGACGACGCTCATTCGGTCGCTCACACCGTTAAGCCTTGCGTTCTCGGAAGTAAGCTCGAGCGGCGTGTCGTAAAGGTCTACAGCCACTGCGCGAAGGTCGGGCCTATGTTTCAGTATCGAAACGGCTATGCATCCGCTTCCGCAACACACGTCGGCAAAGCACACACCTCTCGGAATAAGAGATATCGCCTTTTCCACAAGTATCTCGGTATCACTGCGAGGTATCAGGCAACCTTCCTTTACAGTGAAAGGGAGCCCGTAGAATTCCCACTCTCCGAGAATATACTGAAGAGGATATCCGCTCTCTCTTCCGGCTACCGCATCCTCAAGCGTGCACGAGTCGAGCTCCGGGTCGTCAAGCCTCATAAGAAGTCTGTCTCTGTCAAGTCCGCACACGTGTGAGACGAGATACGCCGCATCCGCGACCGGATCGTCGGCACCCGCATTGCGAAGTCTGTTTACAACGTCAAAAAATTTCAAATCCGCACTCCCATATAAGCGTCATATCACAATATACTCATAAAAACATACGCTATATACATTTATTATACTTATTATATCACTTTTTCTTCTGTTCGTCAAGATGCTTTATATTTCATTTTTGCAAATAAACCTTTTTATTTTTGCTTTTCGATGATTTTTTATTTAGTTACAGAATTTTAACAAAATACTTTCGCATTTTCTATTGCATTTTCCGAAAAATGTGGTATACTTATATTAATAAAATATTATTTTGGAGGTACATCATTATGTTTAATTGGTTCCGCAAGGAAGAACCCAAGGTCAACTACGGTAAGATCATCGCTATCACCGCAAGCGTAGTACTTGCTATTGCAGGAATAGCTTTTGCTGTTGTTAAATATCTCGAAAAGAAGAAGTACGACGAGTACCTTGAAGAGCTCTGCGACTGCGATTGCGATTGCGATTGCGACTGCTGCGACGATGACTGTGACTGTGACTGCTGCGACTGCGAAGAAGAAGACGACGACGTAGTTGAAGTTGAAACAGAAGAAGTAGCTGAAGGCTGATTTTATAAGGCTTCACATCAAAGCGACCGGGATCATTCCCGGTCGCTTTTTCTTCAGACTGTAATATCCGACAATTTAATAAACACCGTGTGAATTTTTTCGGTGCCCCTATGTTAATTTTCTGTCAAACCCCTTTACTTTCGGCTTATAATATAGTATAATATCTATTGGCGTTATAAGGTGTATCTTCACCGTATATGACCTTAGTAAAAAAATTTTTAAATATACAGGAGGTTCACATCCAATGGCAGTGATAAACAGAAAAAAATTATCCATGGATGGTAACACAGCGGCCGCTCACGTAAGCTATGCGTTTACAGAGGTTGCGGCAATCTATCCTATCACTCCCTCCAGCCCGATGGCTGAAGTAACCGACACATGGTCTGCGTCGGACAAAAACATCTTTGGCGAGCCCGCAAAGAACATTTTCGGCGACAACGTTAAGGTCGTTGAAATGCAGTCCGAAGCAGGTGCTGCAGGTGCGGTTCACGGTTCTCTCGCAGCAGGTGCTCTCACAACAACTTACACGGCATCCCAGGGTCTTCTCCTTATGATCCCCAACATGTACAAGATCGCCGGTGAGCTTCTCCCCTGCGTTATCCACGTTTCCGCTCGTTGCGTTGCTTCTCACGCACTCAACATCTTCGGAGACCACTCTGACGTATACGCATGCCGTCAGACAGGCTTCGCTATGATGGCAGAGTCCAACCCCCAGGAGATCATGGACCTCGGCGCAGTAGCACACCTTGCTACTATCAAGAGCAGAGTTCCCTTCCTCAACTTCTTCGACGGCTTCCGTACATCCCACGAGATCCAGAAGATCGAAACATGGGACTACAAGGATCTCGCTGAAATGGTTGACGTTGACGCAGTTAAAGAATTCCGCGCTCGCGCTATCAACCCCGAGCATCCCGTTCTCCGCGGCTCCGCTGAAAACGGCGATATCTTCTTCCAGCACAGAGAAGCATGTAATACATACTACGATGCAGTTCCCGGTATCGTTGAAGATTACATGAACATGGTAAACGAAAAGATCGGTACAAACTACCAGCTCTTCAACTACTACGGCGCTCCCGATGCTGAAAAGGTTATCATCGCTATGGGTTCCGTATGCGACGTTGCTGAAGAAGTTATAGATTACATGGTAGCAAACGGTGAAAAGGTCGGTCTTATCAAGGTAAGACTTTACCGTCCCTTCAGAGCTGACAAGCTCGTTGCTGCTCTTCCCAAGACAGTTAAGAAGATCGCTGTTCTCGACAGAACGAAGGAGCCCGGTTCTCTCGGTGAGCCCCTTTACCTCGACGTAGTTACAGCTTGCTCCACTCTCGGCGTAAACGCTAAGATAGTAGGCGGCCGTTACGGTCTCGGTTCCAAGGATACTCCTCCTTCCTCTATTTTCGCAACATTCGAAAACCTCGACAAGGACGAGCCTAAGAACAGCTTTACTCTCGGTATCGTTGACGACGTTACAGGTCTCTCCCTCGAAGAAAAGGTATGCCCCGATACAGCGGCAGAAGGAACTATATCCTGCAAGTTCTGGGGTCTCGGCGGTGACGGTACTGTCGGCGCTAACAAGAACTCGATAAAGATCATCGGTGACCACACCGATAAGTTCATCCAGGCATACTTCCAGTATGACTCCAAGAAGACAGGTGGTACAACAATTTCTCACCTCCGCTTCGGTGACAAGCCCATCAAGTCTCCTTACTACATCACAAAGGCTAACTTCGTTGCATGTCACAACAATGCATACCTCAACCAGTACGATATGGTTCAGGACGTTAAGCCCGGCGGCGTATTCCTCCTTGACTGCCCTTGGTCTGTAGAAGAGCTCGGAGATCACCTCCCTGCAGCAGTTAAGCAGTACATCGCTAAGAACAACGTTAACTTCTACATTATAGACGGTACAGGTATCGCTATAAAGAGGATCGGTAACGCTAAGGTTAAGAACACAGTTCTCCAGTCCGCATTCTTCACACTCGCAGGCATACTTCCCAAGGAAGACGCTATCGAGTACATGAAGAAGATGGCATACAAGTCCTACATCAAGAAGGGACAGGCTATCGTTGACCTCAACTACAACGCTATCGAAGCAGGAAGCGACGCTTTCGTTAAGGTAGACGTTCCCGCTGAATGGGCTGACTGCGAAGTAAACACAGCTAAGCCCGCAGCTACAGGCGACAGAGCTGAGCTCGTTGATTTCGTAAACGAGATCGTTGCTCCCGTAGGCGCAATGAAGGGTGACTCCCTCCCCGTATCCGCATTCATGAAGCACGCTGACGGTACTTTCCCGCAGGGCTCCGCGGCTTACGAAAAGAGAGGCGTTGCAGTTATGGTTCCCGTATGGCACGCTGAAAACTGCGTTCAGTGTAACAACTGTGCTTTCGTATGTCCTCATGCTGCTATCCGTCCCTTCGCTATGACAGAAGAAGAGGCTGCAAACGCTCCCGCTTCCACAAAGTTCACAGCAAAGCCGCTTATCAAGACAAACTACAAGTACACTATGGCAGTTTCTCCTCTTGACTGTATGGGTTGTACCCTCTGCGTTAAGGCTTGTAAGCCTTCCGAAATGGCACTCAAGAAGGGCACTCCCGAAAAGGTTGCTATCGAGATGGTTCCTCTCGCAACACAGCTCGAGCAGCAGTCCGCTTTCGACTACGCAGTTAAGAACGTTTCCGAAAAGCCCGAGATAATCGACACTACGATCAAGGGAAGCCAGTTCAAGCAGCCCCTCCTCGAGTTCTCCGGATCTTGTGCAGGTTGTGCTGAGACATCCTATGCTCGTCTTATCACACAGCTCTTCGGTGAAAGAATGTATATCTCCAACGCTACAGGTTGTTCTTCTATCTGGGGCGGCTCCGCACCTGCTACACCTTATACAGTAAATAAGGAAAGCGGCAAGGGTCCCGCTTGGGCTAACTCGCTCTTCGAGGACAATGCTGAGCACGGTCTCGGTATGGCTATCGGTCAGAAGACTATCCGCGACAGACTCATCGCTAAGGTCAAGGCTCTTAAGGCTCCCTGCGAGCACTGCCAGGGCGTTATCAATAACTACCTCAACACACTTGAGGACGGCAAGGCTAACGAAGTTGCTACAAAGGAACTCGTTGAGCTCCTCGAGCAGTGGGCAGCTGACGGCTGCGAAGCATCCAAGGAGATCCTCGAAAACAAGGATTACCTTGCTAAGAAGTCTGTATGGATCTTCGGTGGCGACGGTTGGGCATACGATATCGGCTTCGGCGGTCTCGACCACGTTATCGCTTCGGGTGAGGACGTAAACATCATGGTATTCGATACAGAAGTTTACTCCAACACAGGCGGACAGGCATCCAAGGCTTCCAATATCGGTCAGGTTGCACAGTTTGCAGCTGCAGGTAAGGTAATCGGCAAGAAGGATCTCGCTCAGATCGCTATGTCCTACGGTTACGTATACGTTGCACAGATCGCTATGGGCGCTGACATGAACCAGACACTTAAGGCTCTCACAGAGGCTGAAGCTTACCACGGTCCTTCGATCGTTATCGGCTACGCTCCTTGTGAAATGCACGGTCTTAAGGGCGGCATGCAGAACTGCCAGCTCGAAATGAAGAAGGCAGTTGAAGCAGGCTACTGGCAGATGTTCAGATACAACCCCGCTCTCAAGGCTGAGGGCAAGAATCCTCTCACCATCGACTCCAAGGAGCCCACAGGTGATTACAAGGCATTCATCACAAGTGAAACTCGTTACAGCCGTCTCGCACAGCAGTTCCCCGCTCGCGCTGAGGAGCTCTTCGATAAGGCTGAAAAGAACGCTAAGGACAAGTACGAAAGACTTGTTAAGCTCGGCGAGCTTTACAACTGATAAATTCAGAAGTAAATAAATATCACGCCCCGCGGTGAATACCGCGGGGCGTGATCTGTTTATGGGTTTAATTTTTGGGCTTAAATATTGATGAGGAATAGTATACCTTTCCCGCGACAAGCTCGGTGCCCTTCAGCTCCATAAGCTCACTTACGGTGGTGATCTGATAATCGTTTTCAAGAAGCCATTCTATCATAAGCTCGACGCTTCTCGCAGTATTGCTCTTTCTGTCGTGCATAAGGATCACTGCTCCGTCTACCACCTGCTTTTTCAAGGTTTCAAGACATTTTTCGGGGTCGTTGTGTTCCCAGTCGCGTGTATCCACCGTCCAGTGTATTATCGGATACTTTATTTTTTCAAGAAGCTCTGTGCTGAACTTACCGCCCGGTGTACGTATAATGGAAGGTCTTACTCCGCAAGCCTCGTATATGGCGTTGCTTCCCTTCTCTACGTCGGCAATAAACTCGTCCGCACTTATATTCAGCACTGTCGGATGCGAATAAGAGTGGTTTCCTATCTCATGTCCTGCCGCTACAGTCATTTTAAGAGCGTCTATCCTGCTTTGTTTTTTGAGATTGGTTCCGAGAACAAAGAAGGTAGCCTTTACGTTGTATTTTTCGAGCACCTTTAGTAGCTCGAGCGTATAGGTTGCATGCGGACCGTCGTCAAACGTAAACGCAACCGTCTTCTTCTCCTTATCGGCAGGAGCCGTCGTATCGGGTGACTTTGTCGTTTCCTCCGGGGACGTAGGAGTCGGCTGTAAGGAGGTGCCCGGAGCGGAGCTGACATTTTCCGTCTCACGTGAGGTATCCGAAAGCTGATCGTCCGGCTTTTTTGTGCTCTCACCGCTTGTAACCGGAGAGGTCGTAATCGCATCGGTGGGTTCAGCAAACGAGCTTCCATCCGCAGCTGTAGTCATATCCTCCCGAGGCGCGGGAACAAATCTATTGTATCCGACAAGCAGAAACACCGTAACTATCACAGTGAATGCAAGAAGGAGTACGAGCACCGCTCCGAGTATATTCAAGGGATCTGCGTTAAATTTTCTTTTCATCTTATATCAAATTCTCCGTTTCCTATTTCAGAGAGAACAAGCCCCATAGCGTAGCTTGACGCGGCACGCCTGATAAAAACTCTGTCGCGAAGGGAGGAGAATGAATACCTTTTCACAAAAGTCCTCTCACTTGTAGATACGCCTATATACACGGTTCCGACAGGATTTGCTTCATCTCCTCCGCCGGGTCCCGCATATCCGGTAACAGAAACGCCTATATCGGTATCCATAAGAGCTCTGACCCTTTCCGCCATTTCTTTTGCGCATTCTTCACTTACGGCAGTATGCTCTTCAATAGTTTTTCCTTCAACTCCAAGTGCGTTTATTTTTACTTTCTCTGCATAAGAGCATATTCCGCCCGGGAACACACTGCTTGCGCCGGGAACGTCTGTTAATCTCTTGGATATAAGACCTCCTGTGCAGGATTCTGCAGTAGAGAGTGTCATTCTTCTCTCGGAAAGAAGCCTTACGAGAGTTTCCTCGATCGTAGGAATATCTATAGAATAAAGATATTTACCGACCTTGTATGAAAGCATCTTATCTATCATTTCATCACAAAGTCTTCTTCCCTCATCCTCGCTTTTTGCGGAAGCGGTAATACGTATTCTCACCTCGCCCTCACCGGCATACGGTGCTACGGTGGGGTTGAGAGAATCCATCAGAGGGCGGATTATTTCCTCAAGGCTCGATTCTCCTATACCCGTAAAGTGAAGGTTTCGGCTGAAGAATATCCCCTTTTCTGCGTTAAATTTTCGGGCGAGAAGAGGGAGAACGCTTTCATCCGTCATAGGCTCGAGTTCACACGGAGGGCCGGGGAGCATAATGACGGTAACCTCTTTTCCTTGGTATTTTCCGTCTATCATAAGGCCGGGAGCAGTTCCCCTGGGATTAGGTATAATATGCGCGCCTACAGGTGTCATAGCCTGCTTTTCATTAGATGGCGGCATAGCCCTTCCGATCCTTTTGAAGTATTCGTGTATACGCTCCGCTATATTCTTATCGTAATACATTTCTATTCCGAGCAGAGCTGAAACAGTCTCCTTTGTTATATCGTCATAGGTGGGGCCGAGGCCTCCGCTCGTAATAAGAACGTCAGAACGTGACAGGGCATCTTTTATCGCCCCTTTAAGCCTATCCTCATTATCCCCGACAACAGCCTGATGATATACGGAAACTCCTATCTCGCTGAGTCTTGCGGATATATAAGAGGCATTTGTATTTATTATGTCTCCAAGCAAAAGCTCGGTGCCTACACACAGTATTTCGGCAGATATTTTTCTCATAGTATATTCTCCTTTATATTGTCTCGTATAAAATGCAGCGTCCTTCCTTACCGCATATGCGTATCATTCCGAGATTAAGCATCATCTTTATCGCACATGCAACCTTCCTGCCCGAGGTAAGCTTTTTATCCTTGGCATACGTCTTGGCTGTGAATCTGCTCTCCCTCGGAAGAAGGAAACGGTAATCGTCCTTTGTTTTATATTCTTCAACAAAAAGAAGCTCGATAGGTACTCTCTCTATCCTCGTTGAGCCTCTTTTTTTGTCTTTCGATCTCTTTCCGTCAAGATTTCTGTACTCACACTCTGAAATATAGAGAACAGTAAGCGTCAGCCGCTCGTCTCCTATATAGTCTGTCAGAAATATCAGGGTATCCGCATAATCGATGAGAGTGCGCTTTTTCGGGGATCTGTTCTTTTTTGAAAGCTCCCCGCTTTCGGGATCCGCCCAACAAACGTATTTTTCTCTCGGCACGGGGAAAACTACGTTCACGTTATGATCTGTATTCGAAAAATAAAAATCAAGCTTCTTCTTAACCGGGAACAGGCTCTCTGTCTGTATCTCATAGGCCGTGTTTTCTTTAAGAACGTCAGCGATATTCTTTCCGCCTATCTTAACCTCAAGCTCGTCATCACTGTCGGCTATGCAGCTTTTTATGACCGCGTGGAGCATTCTCTCGTTCATAGTGCCTATCCGGTGCGGATCGGATCGCTCCTCGTATTCTTCTATAGCTCTTTTGAATCTCTCTTTTTCAAGCATAAAAATCTCTCAATATTATTTTTAATATTACAGAGAAGATTATACCACTATTTTTTTTGAAAGTCAAGTGTCTTATTGACTCTTCTTGTAAAATTTTATTATCCGCTAAAAAAATTGTTAGACATTAAATCGCCTTTTGACGGGTACATTAAGCTTGAGCGGATCCGAAGGATACGCACAGAAAGAGAGAAACAAGACACAATGAAACCCAGTTATAAAACAAGAAAAAGCCTTCGGCTGTCTGTAATTTCTTTTATTCTCATCATTCTTCTTCTTTCGTTAACCTCGCTTCCCGCCTTTGCTCAGGATGAACACACAGGAGGCAGGATCCTTTACGCGGGAGGTATACCGTTCGGAGTGAAATTCTTCTCGCGAGGAGTCATAATATCCGGCTTCTGCGATATTCCGGTATCCGGCGGTGAGAACCGTAATCCCGCTGTCACGGCAGGACTCAAGCTTAACGATATAATAATATCTGTAAACGGCAAAGAGCCCGAAAGCTGCGAGGAATTTCTTTCAATAATAGAAAACTCGGGCGGAAGCTCGCTGAAAATAACCTATACCAGGGAAGACGCGACTTATTCCACAAGTCTGGTTCCCGTCTACTCGAAGGACGAGGGAAAATACAAATGCGGAATGTATATACGGCAGGGCGGCGCGGGTATCGGCACCGTTACCTATATTGATCCTGACACTCTCGAATTCGGAGGGCTCGGGCACGGAATATGTGATGCGCAGACGGGAAAAGTCCTGCCCATCTCGCACGGAGTGGTAATGGACGTTAAGATCAGCGGAATAGTCAGAGGGAAGGCGGGAGCTCCGGGGGAGATAAAGGGCAGCTTTGACCTTATGCGAGTAGGCTTTGTAAGATGCAACACCGACTGCGGTGTTTTCGGAGTATTCTCAGCCGTGCCAAAGGGCACCGAGCTGAAAAAGTATCCTATCGCCACGCGTTCCGAGGTAAAGGAGGGCAAGGCTCACATCCTTTGCACCCTTGACGAAAGCGGAAAGGTAGGGTGCTATTCTATAGAAATATCGGCGATCAACAGAGAAAGCAGAGACAATAAAAGCTTCTCGATAAAGGTAACCGACGATACCCTTATCGCTAAAAGCGGAGGCATTGTTCAGGGGATGTCGGGAAGCACAATAATACAGGGAAACAGAATAATCGGCGCAGTCACCCACGTTATGATAAACGATCCTACCGTAGGCTACGGAATATTTATAGAAAATATGCTGGATAGGGCAGCTGACTCAGCTTCCTGAGCCGGGCCGCTCGATGCTGCTCGTAAAAATAAAAGGCAATAACCTTCCCGCGCGAAGATATTGCCTTTATTTTTACGTATCATTTTTCAATGTCGAATACAAAAAAGCCGATCGAAACAATAATCTTGACACCGGACCTTTTATATGTTATAATTATATTCAGTATCATATTATTCTAAGGAGAAGATCGATATGAGGTTTGAAATAAATGCAGAAAACAAGGGTTATTACGACGTTATAGTAGTCGGATCCGGACCTGCAGGTATAGGTGCGGCCATTACCGCAGGAAAAAACGGTGCAAAAACACTTCTCATAGAAAGCTGCGGACGCGTCGGAGGAATATCGACAGCAGGTATGATGAGCCATTTCACGGGAAGATGCGGAAGCAAGCTCTATTTTGAGATCCTCGACCGTGCGGCAAAGAAGAATCCTTTTGACAGAGGCGAGCGTAAACGCAGCATAGACCCCGAGCTCTTGACACTCACTTATATTGAGATGCTTGAAGAAGCGGGAGTGGATATCCTTCTTTACACCACGTTCTGTGACGTTACCATGGAGGAGGAAAGGGTAACGGGAATCCTTTGCCACGGAAAGGACGGATTTTCGCTCTACGAGGCAAAGGTGGTGATAGACGCAAGCGGTGACGGAGACGTTGCGGAAAAGAGCGGAGCCGAATACATAAAGGGCAGAGAAACAGACGGAAAAATGCAGCCCGCAACGCTTATGTTCAAGGTTGGTGGCGTAGACTACGAGAGAGCAGTATTTCCCGGCTCGTTTGAAACGCTTGTACCTACAGAAAAGGGAGAACTCCAGGCACTCGCAAAAAAGACTCTTCCCTCACCTGCAGGGCACGTTCTTCTTTATAAATCAACTATCCCGGGTATAGTCACCTGTAATATGACCAACCTGACCGACGTTGACGGTACGTCGTCTGCCGATCTCACACGTGCCGAGATAGTCTGCAGAAAGCAGATGCCTCTTATTGTAGATTTTCTCCGTGAATACGTACCCGGATACGAAAACTGCTATATTATCGGAAGCGCATCTCTTATAGGGATACGCGAAACGAGACATTTCAAGGGAGTATCCACGCTGACAGAGCAGGAGATAGCGGATGCCGCATTTCACGAGGATTACGTAGTTGTCGATGCACACTTCAATTTCGACGTTCACAATATAAGCGGATCGGGTCTCGATAAGACGGGATGTCAGAAGAACTTCACGCAGAAGAACGGATACACTATTCCCTATGGATGCCTTGTTCCCGAAAGGATAGACGGACTTCTACTCTCGGGAAGAAACATATCCGGAACCCACATGGCGCATTCAAATTACCGTGTAATGCCTATATGCATAGGAATAGGCGAAGCTTGCGGTGCAGCCGCAGTCCTCGCTTCAAAGCTCGGAAAACAGCCGAGAGATATCAAGCCCGCAGAGATACGCGAGCTTCTCGGTATCTGATAAAAGGAGCATATATGAAGATACATCAGAATTTCATCGGCGGAAATATCTGCGTAAAAGAGATAGCCGGAGATACTGTAATTCTCGAGAATGAGCTGCGAGACACTACGCAGGATTGGTTTTATTGGGCTTTCTGCGCAGAAGGAGCCGAAGGCAGAGAGATCACCTTTGAAATGCAGAATAATCGTCTCGGATATTGGGGACCTGCAGTAAGCTATGATCTTAAAAGCTGGCACTGGCTTAATTCCGCAAATAAAAACAGCTTCACCTACAAATTCGGCGAAAACGAGAGCAAGGTCTATTTTGCGCACCATATGCTCTATCACCCCTCGCGTTTTATTTCTTTTGCCGAGAAAAACGGCATCCCGCTTTCCGAACTGTGCAGTAGTAAAAAGGGGCGGAGCGTTCCCTGCTTAAAATTCGGAGAGGGAGAAAAAAGCATTATTCTTACCGCGCGCCATCACGCCTGCGAGTCAACGGGCAGTTACGTTCTTGAGGGAGTACTCAGCGAAATAGCTAATGATCTCGCCTCCTCGTTTCGCCTGCTCTGCGTTCCATTCGTTGACTTTGACGGAGTGGTTGACGGAGACCAGGGGAAATCGCGATCTCCTCACGACCACAACCGCGACTACACGTCTAACGAGCCGTCGATATATCCCGAGGTTACCGCAATTCGCACCTATGCCGATCAATACGGCTGTAATTTCGGGTTTGACTTTCACTCTCCATGGCACAAGGGCGGTGAGAACGATACGGTATTTATGGTATACAACAGTGCAAAGGAAAAAGAGGTATTCGACAGATTTGCATTTTTGCTCGAGTCTGAGATAACTGACGGTTCAATGTCCTTCACAAGAGAAAACTACCATCCCGCATGTACCGGCTGGAATCAGCCTTCCCCTTCCTTCGGCTTTACCATGGGCAGCCGTCCGGAATGTACCGTTGCCTTCACGCTTGAAAGCGCTTACTTCGGAACCGAGGAAAACAAGGTGTCCGCAGAGCGACTCGTCGAGCTGGGCAAGAGCTTTGGAAGAGCTATTATTAAATTTGCAAACGAAAATTAAACAAAAAAACGGACCCTCGCCTCTGCAACTTTAGCGGAGAAAACACGAACACCACCGAGGAAATTTCTTTGGTGGTGTTTTTTTGTCGGTGTGAACTTACTAAAGCCTCCCTTGTGTAAAGGGAGGTGGCTCGCGTAAGCGAGACTGAGGGATTGTAAAATCACAGAAGAAAGCAAAACAATCCCTCAGTCACCTTCGGTGACAGCTCCCTTTGCACAAGGGAGCCTTATACGTGCCGTTCCTCTGCGGATAGTGGGTTCTGGCTTCTGCCCGACTGTGCGCGGACTGCCACGCGCTATGCTTGCCACGGACGTAAGTGTCGGGAAAGCGGAGAATTAGGATTTTCTACTATCAGTTGAACTCATCAACCAAAATTCAAATATTAAGTTATTGTTTTTCAAAGCAAAATTATGTATAATATAAGCGTAGCTACAATAAATCTTGAAAGGAGAATATTTACATGGGTATCAATTTAGGTGAAAAACTGAAAAGTCTTCGCAAAGAGAAAAATATATCTCAAGAAAAATTGGCGCAATATCTAAACGTTTCGTTTCAAGCAGTGAGCAAATGGGAAAATTCAAGCACATATCCCGACATTGAACTTTTGCCCGAACTTGCACGCTTTTTCGGAATTACCGTTGATGAGCTTCTTGACGCGGAGCAAATTGATGAGAAAAAGCTTTATGAAGAATATGAGGCAAGAGCCGCCGAAATCTATCGCAATGAGGACATTTCAAAAGCTTTACCAATTTGGCAGGAGGCATATCACAAGCTCCCTAATAACATAGAAGTCAAGGAAATGCTTATGTCAATTTATTTTGATGTTGATAAAATAAAGTATCAAAAGGAAATCGTAGAGCTTGGCACGGAAATTTATAATAGCAACGGCGGCTCATATTATAAAGGGCAAGCTATATGGCAAATCGCTCGTACCTACGCTGCTTGTGGCAATAAGGAGATGGCAGAAAAATGGGCATTGAAATCACATCAATTAAATCATTCGATGGAATTTTTGTTTGTTCAAATAACCGACGACGGTGAAGAAATGCTTTCGCAATTTCGATTTGCAAACTATTGGTATCTCAATAATCTGTTTTATATGAGTGCCAAAATTGCAGGCTGTGAAAACATTCCGGGTGGTACTGAGTATGTTCAAGCGGTAAGCAAAGTTGTAACACAAATGCATGAACTCGTTTTCCCGAATGATGATATGGGATTTGAGGACCTTCAACGTATGTGTATGGAGCACAGAAGCATAGCTGAGGATGAGATTGCTTTGAAGAAAAATGAAGAAGTGATAAAACATCATCTGACACGCGCACTTGAATGTGCCGAAAAATCCGTTTCGGTGAAAGATCACGCTTTGAAATATCCTCTCGTTATGGGGTGGCACGTATATGATGCGCCGTCGGATAACAAACAAGTTGTTCGCCTCTTGAAAGAGGAGTTGGCTTGGGAATGTTTTGATGAATATCGAGATAAAGAGTGGTTCATGGATATTGAAAACAAATTGAGTGAATTGCTTTAATCCTCGCCCCGCCTCGTGCGGGGCTTTTCTTTGTTTTCCGCATATCAAAAAGCCACCACGAAAACCGTGGTGGCTAATTTCATTTTGCCGCTAATTTTGCAGACCCTCAGGTCCGTTTTTTATAAGTTTTCTTCTATATGCCTGACTATATCAGCGATAAGTCCTTCGTCATGATTGCAGAAGGTATAGTCGCATATCTCCTTTATTTCGGGAAGTGCATTTTCCGGGCACACGGCAACGTCCGCGCATTTGAGCATATCGGTATCGTTTCCGTAATCGCCTGCCGCATATACCGTTATAGGATATCCGTACTCCGCCTCAAGGTCAGCCTTTAGTTGTTTTATTGCCGTTCCCTTGTTCACGCCCTTGCACTGGAACTCATAGAGGCTCGGTGATGAAAGCGCAAATTCAAACTCGGGGAATCTGTATGTAATATCCTCTTTGAATTCCTGTATTCTTTCGGGCTCTCCGAGATAAACGAGCTTGAGCCACACGTCATTTGGCCACTCCTCATACGGCATTTTATGAACGTATTTTGGAGGTATCTTTGAGAAAAGGTTCTTTTCGTATATGCTTTCCTTATATATATAAAATCCGTCTGTTCCCGTCATTCGCAGGTGAAGGTCGGGATAATTTTTTTGCGTATAGCGTACAGCCTCTATCGCTCTGTCTCTGTCCATAAAGGAAAGTCTTGAAAGCTCGCCTGTATTCGCATCATAAAACGCGGTACCGTTTGACGTTATGACTACAGTGTTTACGAAGTCCTCCATATTCGGGATAGGTACTCTTGCATTATAGAACGCGCGTCCCGTAGCAAAGGTAAAAAGTCCGCCGTTTTCTTTAAAATATTCGATTGCGCGTGTGTTTTCCTCAACTATTCTGCTTCTCTTTCCGAGAAAGGTACCGTCAAGATCCGAAACGATCAAATATCCTTTAAACTTCTTCATCGTTATATTCCTCAAGTCCGAGTTTTTTTAATATTGAAGTGAAGTATTCGGGCAGCTCACATTCAAAGCGCATCTGCTCCTTTGTATCGGGGTGAATAAATTCAAGCTTCTTTGCATGCAGGCATTGACCTGAAAGGAGTGCCGCGTTCAGAGTCTCGAACTTACTTCTTCCTCCGCCGTACACTGTGTCTCCGAGCAGAGGATGACCAATGCTCGCCATATGGACGCGTATCTGGTGTGTTCTTCCCGTTTCGAGTCTGAATTTTACAAGCGAATATCCGTTGTGCTCCGCAATGACTCTGTAGTGAGTTATCGCCTCACGTATGCCGTCACCGTCCGCCGAGGGGTAGACAGCCATTTTCTTTCTATCCGTCTTGTGCCTGCCTATCGGCTTGTTTACCGTACCGCTCTCCTCACGGAATCTTCCCACCGCTACGGCATAATATATCCTTTTTATATTATGATCCTTTAAAAGCGATGAAAGAAAAAGATGCGCGCTATCGCACTTTGCGACCACAAGGAGTCCGCTCGTGTCCTTATCTATTCTGTGCACTATTCCGGGGCGCATAACGCCGCCTATTCCCGACAGGCTGTCCTTACATCTGTAGAGGAGGGCGTTAACAAGCGTTCCGGTGTAGTTTCCCGCCGCGGGGTGAACCACCATACCCTTAGGCTTGTTTACGACGATTATACTTTCATCCTCGTATATCACGTCGAGAGGTATGTCCTCGGGAACCGCCTCGCATTCCTCTGCCTGCTTTTTTTCAAAAAGCACGGAGGATCCGCTGACAAGCTTATGATTCTTTGCGACCGTTCTTCGGTCAACGGTTACCGAACCGTCAGAAATGGCCTTTACTGCTGCGCTTCTCGTGATCCCCGCTGCCTCCGAAAGGAACACGTCAATGCGCTTGCCCGCGTCGCCTTCTTTTACAAGGTATACCTCGCTCACTGCTCTGTATTCTCCTCTTTGTCCGTAGCCGAATTATCACTGCTTTGAATGGCATTTTTCTTTTGTCTGTACTCTTTTACCGAATCAATTATAAACCACAGCACAAACAGACCGGCGCCGATACATACGAAGGAGTCCGCTACGTTAAACACGGCAAAATCTATCAGTGTGAAATCAAAGAAATCGACAACGTATCCGACAAGAACTCTGTCTATCATATTTCCGATACCGCCCGCTATTATCATCGAGCATGCGCAGCGCATGAGCGGGGACAGAGATTTATAAAACCAAATAAAAAACGCAAGAAGACCGACTATCAGTATTACCGACATAGACATAAACACCCATCTGTGGTCCTTAAGCATACCGAATGCCGAGCCTGTATTTTCAACGTAAGTAAAATGGAAAACACCCTCCCAGAGAGGAAAAGAGCCTTCTCCCTTAAGCTTTATAACAGCGAGCCATTTTGTGAGCTGGTCTGAAAAGACCATCGCTATCATAAATAAAAACCAATATACCATTTTAAAATTCCTTTTCGGGCAAAGCATATTTGCCGTAAACAAATTTATACAGGCGTTGAGAAAAGCCCAAAGCCCATAATACAAACTGCACCGCCAAGCCGAAATCAGCCCGGCGGTGTAGTATTTTAAGATCAAAGACCGAGGATCTTCTTACATCTTTCGCAGATGAATCCGCCGTCTTCGGTTTCGTCGCCTTCCTTTGCGACCGTCCAGCATCTGTCGCACTTTCTGCCTTCTGCGGCGCTTACGAGAACTGCGAGCTTGTCGCCCTCCTCACAGTATGCACCGGGGTTTGTGCCGTTCACTACTTCTGCATCCGAAACGATGAATACGGTAGCGAGCTGATCCTTGAGCGCGTCGAGTGTTTCGAGAGTCTCTGCATCCTCTGTATAAACAGTTACCTTAGCCTCAAGAGACTTACCGATAAGCTTGTTTGCACGAGCTATTTCAAGAGCCTTCATTACACCGTCGCGGAGATCAAAGAGCTTATCCCACGCCTCTGTCTCACCGTCAAACTTGAATTCGTCCGAGGTAGGCATATCGTTGAGGAATACGCTTTCCTTGTTATCCGAGTCGAGATGAGGCATAGCCTGCCAGATCTCCTCTGCGGTGAACGCAATAAGAGGAGCCGCGATCCTTGTGAGCGCGCTTATGATCTTATACATAGCGGTCTGTGCGCTTCTTCTTGCGGCGCTGTCCGCCTTTTCAACGTATATGCGGTCCTTGATTATGTCGATATAAAGCTTTGACATATCAACCGTGCAGAAGTTGTTTATTGCATGATATACTACGTGGAATTCGTATGTCTTATATCCTTCTCTGCAAACGTCAACAAGAGCTGCCAGACGTCCGAGAGCCCACTTATCTATACCGAGAAGATCGTTATCGTCTACCATATCCGTGTTGGGATCGAATTCGTTAAGGTTGGCAAGTATGATTCTTGCGGTATTTCTTATCTTACGGTATGTTTCGGAAAGCTGCTTGAAGATGTTATCCGAAACTCTTACGTCAACGCGGTAATCACTCGAAGCTACCCAGAGACGAACGAGGTCTGCACCGTACTTGGTTATTACCTCTTCGGGAGCGATAGAGTTACCGAGAGACTTATGCATAGCCTTTCCTTCTCCGTCAACTACCCAACCGTGTGTAAGGACTGTCTTATAAGGAGCTCCTTCACCCTTTGCACCTACTGCTGTAAGAAGGGATGACTGGAACCATCCTCTGTACTGGTCTGCACCCTCGAGGTACATATCTGCGGGCCACTTGAGGCCTTCCTTGTTCTCTATTGTAGCAAAGTGGCTTGAACCGGAGTCGAACCAACAGTCGAGAGTATCCGTCTCTGCAACGAGGTGCTTCGATCCGCAGTGCGGGCATACGCAAGCCTCCTCGAGTATCTGCTCGGGAGTCATTGTATACCAAACGTTAGAGCCATGCTCTGCGAACTTTTCGGACACCTTATTTATCGTTTCGTCCGTGCAGACTACCTTCTTACAGTCGGCACATTCAAACACGGGAATGGGAAGACCCCAGTGACGCTGACGCGAGATACACCAGTCGGATCTTTCCTTGATCATCTGAACGATCCTCTCTCCGCCCCATGCGGGAAGCCACTCAACGTTTTCACAAGCCTTGAGAGCATCCTCCTTGAAGGATTCTACAGAGCAGAACCACTGAGGAGTAGCACGGAAGATTATAGGCTTCTTACATCTCCAGCAGTGAGGATAGGAGTGTGTAAATTCTTCGGATGCGAGGAGAGCTCCGCTTTCCTTCATATCCTCGAGAATTGCTTCGTTGGACTTTTCATAGTGGAGACCTGCGAATTTGCCTGCCTCTTCCGTCTGGAAGCCCTTATCATCAACGGGAACGATTATGGGGAGCTTATACTTACGTCCGGTTACGTAGTCGTCAGCACCGAATCCGGGTGCCGTATGAACGCATCCTGTACCGCTGTCCATAGTAACGTAATCAGCGTTTACAACAAGACTTTCTCTGTCAAGGAAGGGATGGTAAGCAGTCATATATTCAAGCTCTCTACCCTTGAAGGAGGCTACCTTCTCAAATGATTCGATACCTGCCATGAGCATTGTCTTTGACGCGAGAGCCTCAGCGGTGATATAGTAATTGCCTTCAGCGAGGATAACCGAATAATCCTCGTTCGGGTTTACCGCGATGGCTACGTTTCCGGGAAGAGTCCAGGTCGTTGTAGTCCAGATAACGAAGTAGGTCTTAGAAAGGTCGCAAACTCCCTTGAGAAGTCCCTTATCGTCCTTTACGGCAAACTTAACGTAGATGGAAGTACACTTATCGTCAGCATACTCGATCTCTGCCTCAGCAAGAGCGGTCTCGTCCTTCGGGCACCAGTAAACGGGCTTAAGTCCCTTGTAGATATATCCCTTGCGGAACATTTCACCGAATACCTTTACCTCTCTCGCCTCAAACTTGGGATCCATAGCGAGGTAGGGGTTCTTCCAGTCACCCGAAACACCGAGGCGAATGAACTGCTCTCTCTGAATATCAACAAAATTCTCAGCGAACTTGTGGCAAGCATCGCGGAATTCGGGTATTGACATCTTTTTTCTGTCTATCTTATTTTTCTTGATGATAGCACTCTCTATAGGCATACCGTGATTATCCCAGCCGGGTATATAAGGGCAGGAAAATCCCATCATTCCCTTGGACTTATTGATAAAATCCTTGAGTATCTTATTAAGTGCGGTACCCATGTGGATGTTTCCGTTAGAAAACGGAGGTCCGTCATGGAGAACGAAAAGGGGCTTTCCGTCAGGGTTTGCGGAGAGTTTGGAATAGAGGTCTATCGAATTCCAGTACTCTATCATCTGGGGCTCGCGCTTGGGAAGGTTTGCGCGCATTTCAAAGCTTGTACGCGGAAGGTTAAGCGTACTTGTATAATCCTTTGGCATAATTTAAGAATCTCCTTAAATGTTATTAACTCTTTTATTGTTTATGTTTATATAATTGATATCGGTTTTACGAAGGGTCATATTCCCTTTCGCTTGTTTTTGATCCTTGCGAGCGAATCCTTGATGCTCTTTATATCTTCCTTCTTTTCGTAAGCATCGGGTGCCTGCGCGTATTTGACTTGCTTTCTGTCAGCCTCGTAGAGCGACTCCTGCTCGTCGGCATCTGCAAAGAGATCTACCTCCTCGCCGTCATAATCGGGAAGATCGATAAACTCGGCATTAGGCTTTTGGGGCGCGGGAGTCTCCGGTATCCTGGAGGACGGCTTTTGTACGGGAACAGGCTCTTCTTCCTTTGCTTCCTTTGCTTCCTTTGCTTCCTCTTTCTCCTCTTCCCCGTACTCGGCCTCGGATTCCTCGGTATCGGTGTCCGAAGATATCTCTTCGGTCTCTTCGTCTTTAGGATCGGAAGCTGCAGCGTCGGTATCTTCCTCCTCGGAATCTTCGGTCTCATCGTTATCCTCGGACTCGTCGGTATCCTCGGACTCGTCGGTGTCATCCTGCCCGTACGTATTATCTTCGGTAGGTTCATCCTTCTTTGGCTCGGGAGAGCTGAAATCCTCGGAAAGCATCTTGAGTATCATAGCCGAAATATCGCTGTGATCCTCATTCTCTTCTTCCGCGCTTTCCTCCTCTTCGGTATCCTCGGTCTCACCGAACATACTCTTGAGCTTAGCGGTTATATCGTCGAATCCGTTTTCGTCCTTCTTTTCATCTGAGTCTATCCGATCTTCATCCTCATCGGAATTATCTGTGTCATCGGATATTTCTTCACTGTCTGCGACATCATCAGCCGCATCGGTGTTATCTTCATCAGATCCTTCGGACTCCTCATTTTCGTCAACGTCGAATATTTCGTCATCCTCCTCATCAGCAGAAGTATCCTTTGCCTCATGAGGAACGCTGTGAACACTGTCAAAAATAGCGTCAACATCTACCGTATCATCCGACAAGCCGCGTTCATGCTCGACTGTGGGAGCAAGCGCGAGCATAGAGTCGCATTCGTTCCTCAGCTCTGCGGTCTTTGCCGCGGCACTCGACATTTCTCCGAATACCGAATAGGCGGTCTCTATAATGTCTTTTATTTTTTCCACGGCTGCCGCCGCGTCCTTCAGATCCTCTACAGAGCAATCCAGCTCGTCAGCCGATGAAGAGGTAATTGCATTCTCCGAATAGAAGGATCTTAATATATTGTTTTCTCTTTCAAGCGCGGACACTCTTTTGCGAAGCTTTTCATTTGAGCTTTCAAGCGCGGCACAAGCAGAGAGCAAAAAATCTACTCCCTCGAGCATCTCGCCCGAGCAGGATTCGATTGCATTTTCATAAGCTTGCTCGAATTTTTCTTTTACTGACATAAAAGATTCCCATCCTTTCAAAAATTCATTTACCGGACGGCTCTCACCGTCCGGTGATCATGATGTTATATGAAAGTGCCGACTATAGCCAATATAACTACGGTTATCATGAAAGAAAAATCTATCGGGCTTCCCTGAAGAATATTGAACTTATGCATGATGGCTCTCACCGGGATTATAAATGGCTCTGTTACGTAATAAATAAAGTTTGTAAACTTGTTTTCCTCCTCAAAAAAGAGGATAGATATCAGCGAACGCAAAAGCATTGCAAACATTACAGTACTCAGCACGATGCTGATAAACGAACGAAACAAATAGATTACAGTATCCAATCTGCGTTTCCTTTCGCCGCCGCGCGGCATAAATATTTATTACTCTTCTTCAGCTTCTACTCCATCCTCGGAAAGCTGAACGTGGTTCTTCGGGAAGAGGAGCCATACCTGGTCGGATATTCTCTTTATTTCTGCATGAATAGCGAAAACAACACCCGCAAGGAAAGTCATAATGTTCTTGACCTCTTCATCATCCTCAACGTTTTCAAGGTTCATCGAAACGATGTATCCCTCGATAAGCTTTGAAGCTATGCTTCTTGCGTCGCCGTATTCCTTCGGCTTCATAATTCTTATCTTTGTAACTGCGTTACCCGTAGCTGCGGGCTGGGGCTTTTTGCGTACGGGTGTCTGTACGGGCTGTGTTTCGAACGCATCGTAGCCCTCCTCGGACTTATAGGAGATAGCGTCCTCCTCATAGTCGAAAACGTCTGCCGCGTCGTTGTAGAGTGTATCCGCAGCCGGCTGCTGTGTCTGCTGCTTTGCTTTCTGATCTTTTCCGAAGAATCCCATATTGATAGATGGCATATTCTGTTCCTCCGCTCTTTTTTATATAGTTTATTTATTTCTGAATTTATATTCACGGCCGTGCCGTCAATGTCTGAATATATCGCTTCCCACGCGTACGCAGGTGCTGCCGCATTCTATAGCGATCTCAAGGCTTCCGCTCATTCCCATGGATATGAAGGGCTCACCCTCTCTGTGGAGTACGTCTGTCCATGCGGTACGCATAAGTGCCACCGCATCACCGAAGTATCTGCGGTATTCTTCCTGCGTGCACCCGGCAGGCGCCATAGTCATAAAGCCTTTTACGTTTACGTGCGGATATTCGGAAAGCGCATCCGTAAACGCGAGAAGCTCCGAGGGCGACACACCGCCCTTGTCCGCCTCGTTCGCTATATTTATCTCTATAAGGCAATCGAGACTGCGCCCGTCTCTCGCACATCTTTTCTCTATTTCCTGAGCAAGCGGGAGAGAATCGAGAGAATGAAGCAAGCATATCTTATCGTAAATATACTTGACCTTGTTCTTCTGAAGAGTTCCGATAAAGTGATAGCGAAGTCCCTCGTTATCGGTTTTTTCATAATGCTCGAGAAGGGTGTTCACCCTGTTTTCTCCGACGTCGCATATTCCGAGCACCTTATGAACGTAATCTATCTCCTCTGCACTCGCATATTTCACTGCCGCAAGGAGAAGTATGCCGTCAACACTTCTTTTATTGTTTTCGGCTGCGGCGGATATTCTTTCTCTCACCGCACACACGTTTTTATCAAGATAATCAAGTTGTATCAAATTATTCACCCCGGTATTTTTCCGTGATACAATGAGCTTCCCTCGATAATTATAAATTCATTCTCCTCGAGATATCCGTATTCGTGGTCCTCAACGTCAACGTTAAGATCCACCACAGTATCTCCGTCGGTGTTTTTAACCGTGAGAAGCTTGTTTTTCCGGTTGTCGAATATATCCTCTTTGTTTTCAAAGACGGTCTGCGCGCCTCCCGGATATATTCCGGCAAACAGCGAGCTGTCGTTTTTTGAGTTATATATTTTATTTGCGGTCCTGCTTTTCTGAAGATCGTAAATATAATTGTCGTAGGTCTTTACGAGGGCATACGTGTCTGTCGTACTGATTATCTCTACTCTGCGAAAAAGGACCACACCGCCCGACATAACGAACACTCCGCTCGTTCCGTCCTTTGCGCTTCTGAGTGCCGAGAGAGGTATTCTGTATCCGTCGTATTCCTCTGTTACTACCTTTATCTCAAATTCTCTCGAATAATCAAATCCTGCGGCAAGAGAAGAAAGTGAAAAGATGAGGCAAGCCTCTTTACCGTCATCCGTTGTCCTCACGTCCTCAAGATACGCTGCGCTTTCGATCTCTTTTTCACCGAGAAGCAGGGTGTATTTTATTCCCTTCTGATATTTTTCCGAATCCTGTGCGCTCGTCGGAATGATTATATACCACTCGGAGAACCTTGTCACGGCAAACATGTTGCCGGACTCCTCCGTACCGCGTGCGGTATATTCTCGGATCGCGGAAAGTATCTCGTCGGCAGTTCCCGTCTCGGCAAGCGAGGCTGAAAAAACGTCGCCAAACCCGTCGGCATTTTCAAAGAAGCTTCCCGTAAACGGCATTTTGACCTTCTCCGTATATGCTCCGAGAGAGGAAATAAGCTCGTCTATCGCGTTTTGATTTTTATCATAAGCCTCCCGAATAGCATCTCTGTCAAAGACGTAATCCTTTGAAAGCTGAGACGCAAACAGCTTGTCCGAATAGCCCGAAATCGCAAAATTTCCCGAGGAAAGGCTTTTCATAAGCTCGGTATAATATATATCGGCATCCGCACTGCTCTGATTCAAGGTAGTATAGTACAAAGCCGAGCTGAGTATCGAATTTTCGTACTTGAGCTCCTCTATACGGTCTAAAGTGGGCTGCTTATCTGCGGAATAAATATAGGCACAGTCGTCTCCGACCTTAAACCTCGTTCCGTTTTTCCCGAGGAAGCGCACGCTTCCGCCCGAGAAGGAGACGGTTTTTTCATCTCTCGCTATATAAGCAGTATATGAGGACGTCTCCTCAAAGTGTCTGTTTTCGGCCCTCACCGTAACTATATCCGAATTTATAAGCTCATAGAGATGGTAGCCGACAAACGAGAGCGCCGCAACAAGGCAAACGGCATAAAACAGAGCGGTCCACATACGTTTTGCAGTATTTTTAACCATGCTTTTACCGTTCCTTTCCGCTCGAATACCGATGAGCACGCGTGCTTTTGTTTGTTTTTTTGCACGTGCGCGCCTATTTATAATATTATATCATATAATCAATCTATATAAAAGGCGTTAGCGCAAAAATTTACAAAATATTCAAAGTTATTTTCTCTCATATCAAGAATGTGAGCGTCCTTATAGCGTGAAAACCACGTCACCTGTCTCTTTGCATATCTGCGTGTGGCGAGCTTCAGCGTATCCATAGCTTCGTGAAGGGTGCATTCTCCCTTGATATAAGGGAGGATCTCCTTATAGCCGATAGCCATCGAAGCCGTGTTTTGTCCCGACAGAATACCGTCGTTATAAAGTGCGCGCGTCTCTTCTACAAGTCCCTCGTCTATCATTGCGTCAACGCGTTTGTTTATTCTTCCGTAGAGCACCTCCCGGTCGGGGTAGGTGAGTATTACCGTGCTCATATCGAAGCGGCTCTCTCTTTCCCTGCTCTCACTGTCTATCTCGCTCTTTTTTCTTCCGGTCTCCTTGTATATTTCAAGTGCGCGCATAACACGCTTTACGTTGTTCTTATGTATTGCAGAGGCACTTTCCGGGTCGACCTCCTCGAGCATTCTGAAGATATAGTCGGCTCCGTGCTTCCGATAGAGCTCGCCAAGCTCGTCGCGGTAGACTGACACCTCGTTGCTTTTTTCGTATTCCTCATACGAATTACGATACATTATACCGTCAAGATAAAGCCCGGTACCTCCGACAAACAGAGGTATCTTTCCGCGGGCGGTAACGTCGTCAACACATTCGCACGCCATTCTGACGTAATCGGCACAGCTGAAGCTTTCTCTCGGGTCGCAGACGTCTATCATATGGTGTCTGACTCTCGCCATCTCATCTTTCGTAGGCTTTGCGCTTCCGATATCGAGTCTTCTGTATATCTGCATCGAATCCATAGAGATTATCTCGCAGTTGTATTTTTCGGCAACGGCAAGAGCCAGAGAGCTTTTTCCGGATGCCGTAGGTCCGGCTATAACGCAGACCCTCTGCTTTTCTTTAGAGTTCATATTCAAAGATCCAATCGATAGGTTTTTATTTTCGGTATATGATCAGATTATCATCATAGCGTCTCCGAAGGAAAAGAATCTGTATTCCTCCTTTACTGCTATCTCGTACGCCTTCAGCATTGCCTCTCTGCTGTAGAGTGCGCTCACAAGCATGAGCAGTGTGCTTTTCGGAAGGTGGAAATTCGTAACAAGGGAGTCCACCGCCTTGAATTTATATCCCGGATATATGAATATACCCGTATTTCCGCTAAGCGCGTGAACCCTTCCGTTATCGTCCGTACAGCTTTCAAGAGTTCTCGCACTCGTCGTTCCGACGGCTATTATCCTTCCGCCGTTCGCACGCGCGCGATTTATTCTCTCCGCGCTGTCCTCGGATACAGAAAAATATTCGGTGTGCATTATATGCTCGTCAACACGCTCTGTCTTCACAGGTCTGAAGGTCCCGAGTCCTACGTGGAGCATTACGGGAACTATGTCCACGCCCTTTTTCTTTATCCTTTCGAGGAGCTCCTCGGTGAAGTGAAGACCCGCTGTCGGTGCCGCCGCGCTTCCCTCTTCACGGGAATACACAGTCTGGTATCTCTCTCTGTCCTTGAGTGTCTCGGTTATATATGGCGGAAGCGGCATAAGTCCTATTTCATGGAGGACCGCAAAGAGATTCTGATACTTTTCTTTATCATACTCAAAGCCTACGATCCTGTTTCCGTCCTCGCATACGTCTATAGCTCTTGCCTTAAGGATACCGCCGAACTCGAATACACGTCCGTTCTTCACCTTCTTACCGGGGCGGGCAAGGCACTCCCACACGTCCTTTTCCCTTTCCTTAAGCAGAAGAAGCTCGACGGCAGAGCTCTCATCACCCTCAGCGTGCCCGTATATTCTCGCCGGAATAACGCGCGAGTCGTTGATAACGAGAACGTCGTTTTCGTTTATATAATCGCAAATATCGTAAAAATGCTTGTGTTCTATATTCCCCGTGCTTCTGTCTATGACCATGAGTCTCGAAGAATCTCTGGGGTAAAGGGGGGTCTGCGCTATGCGTTCCTCGGGGAGATAATAATCAAAGTCCGAGACAGTAAGGTCAGTATCCGTTCTGCTTCCGACGTACAGCTCCTTTTGATCGAATTTATCGGCCATATATCCTCCGTTGATCCTGCCGTGGATTTTTTTCGTTCTTCGGCATATAATTCAGTATACGGTATCTGCTTGGATAGCGTATACACATATTATAATATTATATAACAGAACCGTGTTTTTTTCAAGCGTATTTTTTTAATATTTCATCAATTTTAGCAAAGGAGGTATGCTATGAAAAAAGAATCGATTTTCAAAGGAATATCCTGCGCTCTCATTACCCCATTCCACGCGGACGGAAGCATAGATTACGAGTCGTTGGAAAAGCTGATAGAATATCAAATACAAAACAGATGCCAAGCCCTCACCGTGTGCGGGACCACGGGCGAAGCTGCCACTCTGTCGGCATACGAGCATTTTTCACTCATACGTTTTGCGGTGAAAAAGGCGGCCGGACGTATTCCCGTAATAGCGGGAAACGGAAGCAACTGCACAGCGCACGCCGTCGAGCTCACACACGCCGCTTGCGAGGCGGGGTGCGACGCTCTGCTGACTGTAAGCCCTTATTACAACAAGGGAAACTGCAGCGGACTTATACGGTCGTTTACCGAAATAGCCGACGCCTCAAGCAAGCCGATAATACTTTACAACGTGCCCTCGCGTACGGCGGTAAACATTCCTCTTGCGGTATACGGGGAGCTTTCACATCACGAAAGGATAGTGGGCGTAAAGGATGCCGGCGGAAATATAAAAGAGAGCATGGCTCTCATATCCTCCCTTTCGGACAGACTTGACGTATACTGCGGAAACGACGACATTCTCTTTCCTATGCTTGCTCTCGGATGCTCGGGCGGAATATCCGTTCTTTCAAACATCATACCAAATGAAATGCAGAAAATATGCGAGCTTTATTTTTCCGGCAAACACAGTGAAAGCCGCTCACTCCAATACTCACTCACAGAGCTTATCGACGCGCTCTTTTGCGACGTGAATCCTATCCCGCTGAAATATGCGGCATCTCTCTTGGATATTTGCGAGGGCACTCTGCGTCTCCCTCTTTATGAAACGAGCGAAGAAAACAAAAAGAAAATATACTCGGCACTGAAAAAGTATAATCTCATAGCTTAAGGTTATAAAACGGCATTCCGTCAAATATATTCTACTGTAAAAAAATTCAGAGGTAACAGAATGCAGATACTAAAGGAATACACCGAAAAGGAAAACGTTTTTATACGCGGAACAGATGAGGAGGAAGAGTCTCGCAGGGTCTTTGGGAAAAACGAGCTGACGAAAAAAAAGAGAAAGAGCCTTTTATCGATATTCGTTAAGAATCTCGGAGACCCTGTGATACGCATACTTCTGTTCGCGCTTGCGCTGAATATTATGTTTATGCTTCGAGGGAAGGACTGGCACGAGGGTGCGGGAATAGCATTGTCTGTCATATGTGCCACAGTGATCTCAAGCATCTCCGAATACAAAAGAGACAGCGCCTATGAAAAGCTCAACGTCAGTACTGCCGCAAGCTGCAAGGTGCTCCGCGAGGGAGGATACGTCCTTTTGCCAACAGACAGACTCACGGTGGGTGATATAATAGAACTGTCGGCAGGAGAAAGAATACCCGCAGACTGCATACTTATCCGCGGTGAGCTAAAGGCCGACCAATCGCCGCTGACGGGTGAGAGCGAGGACGTCGAAAAGAGGGCGGGCCCCGCTCTCTGCACGCGTCTCACCTCTTTACTGACACGTTTTTTTGCGCATGAGGAGGTCAAAGACGCTCTTGATGCTTTTGCCCGTGAGATAACCCCCGACTGCCCGTACGCGCTTTTCGGAGGATGTCACGTAAGCTTCGGAAGTGCCGTGGCTATGGTATACTCTGTAGGAGACAACACAAGACTCGGTATGATCTCGGGATCGCTTTTTGACGAGGATGAGAAAAGCCCTCTGAGAGAAAAGCTCGACACCCTCGCAAAGCAGATAAGCCGAATAGGATATGCCGCCTCAGCCCTTATCGCTCTTGCGTATCTTTTCAACGTTTTCGTAATAGAGAGCTCTTTTTCAAAAGCGCTTCTTCTTGCAAAGCTCGCTGACACACGCTTTGTCATCACTGCCCTTCTCGGCGCGTTCACCGTGGCACTTACCGTAATAGTGATGGCAGTTCCGGAGGGGCTTCCGATGATGATAGCGGTAGTGCTTTCGCGAAACGCGAGAAAGATGGCACGCGACAACGTTCTCGTCCGCCACGCCCCCGGCATTGAGGCTGCGGGATGCATGAATATACTCTTCACCGATAAGACGGGAACTCTCACAGAGGGAAAGCCGAGTGTATGTGCGGTAATAACGGGGGAAAAAGAATACAAAACGAGAGGCTCTCTTTCGGGTGATGCGCCTATTCTTGAAGAAATGCTGGCTCTTTGCGCGGTATTCAACACAAGTGCAAGCTTTGGTGCGGACGGCAGTATCATCGGAGGAAACACGGCAGAGCGTGTTCTTCTGTCCTTTTCATCCTTTCCGACACGAAAGCTTAACGCAAGACGGACAGAATACTCCCCGTTTGACAGCATAAAAAAATCCTCCTCGGCAAAAATTACATACCGCTCTAAGGAATACGGGCTTTTCAAAGGAGCTCCGGAAATATTACTGCCGAGAGCCGAGCTTATAATGACTCCGGGTGGCGAGACCGTAAAAATAGACAGACGCGCATTTGAAGAAAAAATAAAGGCTCATACCTCCTGCGGTGAAAGAGTACTCCTGTGTGCCTTTTCCGAGGGGGATTCGCCTATGTGCATAATATGCGCGGTCGCAATGCGAGATCCTCTCAGAAAGGAGGCGCGCGAAGCGGTATCCGATCTTAAAGGTGCGGGAGTACACGTAGTCATGATAACAGGTGACGGAAAACAGACCGCAGAAAAAATAGCTTCCGACTGCAGAATACTTACTCCTCTCACTCCTGTCTCTCTTTCGGGAGACGATCTGAATCACCTGAGCGACAGCGAGCTTTCGGGTATACTCGACAGGCTTGCGGTCATCCACAGAGCACTCCCCGAGCACAAGGCAAGACTTGTAAAGATAGCTAAAAGCAGATCCTGCGTTTGCGGAATGACGGGCGACGGACTGAACGATGCTCCCGCATTGAAGAATGCCGACTGCGGATTTGCGCTCGGTTGCGGAAGCGAGGTCTCGAAGGATGCCGCCGATATAATCATTCTTGACGACAATCTTGCAAGCGTGGTCAATGCCGTAATGCACGGAAGAAATATTTTCGCAAGCATACGAAAGTTCATAACCCTTCAGCTGATAATAAATTTCACCGCAATGGCAATATCAATGATAGGACCCTTTATAGGGATAGAATCGCCTATAACGGTAGTGCAGATGCTGTGGATAAATATAGTGATGGATACTCTCGGAGGTCTCGCCTTTGCGGGAGAGCATGCGCACAGACGCTTACTCAGAGAAAAGCCGAAAAAGAGGAGCGAGCCGGTACTGAACAGACCCACCGTATCAAAGATAGCACGTCTGTCTCTGTTCACATGCGCGCTGTGTATATTTTTTCTGAAGAGTCCTGTCGTTCTTTCTCTTTTCGGATGTGCGGAGGGCACTCTGTATCACCTGACGGCGTTTTTTGCTCTTTTCATTTTCGCGGGTGCGCTCAATTGCTTCAACGCGAGAAGTGACAGACTTAATATGCTTTCCGGAATCTCAAAAAACCCGACCTTTATCGCAATAATAGCACTCGTAGCGATAATACAGACGGTATTCATATATTTCGGATCGACTGTAATGAGAACCGTTCCCCTCGCACTTCCGCATCTTGCGCTTACGGTTATTTTCGCGCTTCCCGTTGTGGTGTTCGAATTTTTATCGAAGCTTTATCTTAAGCTTACGGTCAAAGACGAATAAAAAAGCCCAAAAGGCGAGCTTCCCGTAAGGATGTTACTCGTGGAGCGTAGATCTGTCACGCAGTAAACAAATAATTATCGCCGACAGAAAATCTGCCGGCGATCGTTTTATTCTGTTCGATAAATTGGAATTTGATTATTTGCTTGAATATGTATATTTTGCGATTAATGTTTGTTCAATACTATCTTCCGTTGTATCTGCAAAAAGGGTTCTTTCGTAAGTATAGCTTTCGTGTTCAAGGCAAACTTCCAACATAAAAAGGAATATGCCCATATCAATTTTATTGTAATACCGCACTTTATCGGCAGGCATAATTCCTCTCTTACCGGGCTTCTTGAATCTATATATCATCAAGTTATTGCTTGTATTTTCCACAATCCAAGGTTGTGTATTACAAGCACTTGGAGTGAAACGAACAATCTCTGCAACACGAAGTGTATCACCAATCCAAATTTCATTCAAGGGTTTTCTCTTAGATTTGAACATATCTTTGCGGAACATATCTTCGGGCATTTTTGCTATTGAGATCATAATGACAAAATCAAGACCGTTCACCTTCATATTTTGCGGTTTTCCGATACCAAACCACAAAGCACCTATATTCTGTGATGCAAGATATAAATCAATCTGTTCGCCTATGTATCCGATATTTCGTAAATATTCACCCTTTGTTTCGCTGTAAAACAAGATGCAGTATTGCCCACCTCTTTTGCAAGTAGTTTCGCTCTCGGGAACAATGCAAATCTCTGTTTTGATTTCAGGATTGAGCGGTTTTGTCGTTTTAATAAAGTCTTTTAGTCCTTGAACTTCGCCCTCGGTCAGCGTATCAGTATTTTTGAATATATGAAAGGACTTTCGTTTGAATATTTGCTTGTAGTAATCCATTTTATCTCCGTCAAATTCTTATTTTCCTAACTGTTCGTCATATTGGAATTTGCTCAATTATTATCAGCAATCCATTTCTTCGACCAATCAAACAAAGTTTCTGACATCAAGTTGAAGTCTACCGTTCCGCCATTTTTCAAATCAAGAAATGTATCAACG